>JAZSAW010000080.1:0-9106 GCA_045602105.1 Candidatus Avilachnospira sp. | reverse complement strand
TTATTTGCTTTCTTCTCGGATCTCAAAGGCTTCTTCCGGAACGCCCAGCTCCTGCAGAGCCTTGATGGTATGGACGGAGTCCTCCGTCACGCCGAACCAGTAATAGTTCCGTCCATCGGTCACCTTGCCCTCCAACTGAATTTCCACGGATACATCGGTGTATCTGGGCAAGTTGCGGTGCTCCCAGGTATAGTACCGGGTGCCCATATTGCCCGCCAGCATATCCTCCAGCATGGCGCCCAGCCAAAGCTCTTTGGTCTGCTGGATAGACGGATCGATCTGTGCCTGCTGTCCGCCGTTTCCGGTGGGATAATGAATAAAGCAGTTATATATCTTTCGGTTTACATAATCCTCAGGCATCTCCCGCGCCACAATCATCTCCGGGGTGTTGATGAGGGTTTCCATCTTCCGAATCAGGGCATCCGGGCTATCCGACGAATTTTCCCGCACAGGCAGATCATAGCTCCGGCTGATCTCCGAGCCGTCAGCCAGACGGTAAGTAAAGGTGAAATTGGGTGACCAGCGGTCAGCCTTTCGCAGAAGTCTCTCGGTCTCCCGCTGTCTTTGGACGATCTCCTCATGAAGGGCAAGAGCTTCCTCAATACGCTGCGGGGCTTCCACAAAGCTTCCGGAATTATCGGCGTTCAGTTGCACCCCGGTGACCTCATCTGCCGAGGGCACATAGCGTGCCACGCCCAGCACATCCATCCGGCAACCCAGCAGGACCGCTGCCACCAGAGCGCAGACGATACCACACCGGGTGAAGCTACCCCGGGAAAAGACTCGCAGGGATTTTGCCAATATCATCTGGCCAAGGAAGAAGCCCAGCACCGTACTTGCCAGCAGGCAGGCGGAAATGGCCGTAAACCGGCTGGAGTCCATAGAGCCCACCAGCATCTCTGCCAGTATCGTGCCTCCAACAAAGGTACACCCCAAGGTGAACACATACAAAAACACAGGGCGCAGATGGCGGATGGCCATGACATCGGAGGCCGATTCCATTCTGCGGTACTGATAGCAGAAGAATGCCACCACAGCAAACACCAGACCGACCCCCGCCAAAATCAGCAGTCCCGTCCAACCGGTAAATTCATAACCGATGAGATTCGACAGCTCATAGACATTCTTGCAGTCCGGGCCGTTGCCGTCCATGGCAAAATAGAAGAAGGGGGACAGCCAGCTCAGGTGGGATCTGCGGGAGATGGCCATACCGTAGATCAGTGCTTCCACCAAAACCTGCGCCATGGTTTCCAGTACCACAGCCGTAAAGTTCAGCACCAGATACAATAGAGGCATGGCCACCACATGACCCACCAGATTGGCGCACAGGACGCCGAAGCTGTAATAGAACAGGAAGGTCAGGCTCTGGGTGGCAAACCAGATGGCAGACTCCGTCACCAGATTCGCACCGACGATACCGCCAAAGACCATGGTCAGTCCCATGATCACAAAATTGGGCACAAGGGAGCACAGCAAACCTGCCACATAGTGGGTCAGGAACTGACCTTCCCTACGCAGAGGCAGTGCGCCGAAGAAGTTGGCGCTTCTGCTCTTATAGAGGTAAGAAAACAGGAATAACGCCACTGCCGGACCATAGACAAAATTCACCCAATGACAGCTTCCCGCACCGATCTCCACCACGGAAGTTTGCAGTTCCAAGGCCGTGCGCCAGCCGGATTCGGAGAGGATATTGGCAGGCATGGCCACAAACCAGAGAAGCAGGTACGCTCCCCACAAAAGAGCAGACCGGGAAATATCCCGGCGTAACAGCGCGCTGTTACAGCAGGATGTTCTTGACTTCATGATCCACACCTCCCAATTCATAAATAAACACTTCCTCCAAGGACAGAGGCAGAATATCGCACAGCACAGGATGGCACTGCTGAAGAATACCCGCCACCTGCTCGCCGTTGCCCCGGACGATCAAAGTCTGCACCCGTCCGATACAGGACTGATGAACGATATTCAGCTCCTCAGGCAGAGGGTGCTCCGTGACCAACTGCACCTTGGTCATATTTTCCTGCAGGGCAGACAGGGAACGCTCCAGCAGGAGCTTGCCCTGATGCATGATTCCTACATGGTCGCAGATGTCCTCCAGCTCCCGCAGGTTATGGGAGGATACCAGCACCGTTGTGCCGTTTTCCGCCACATCCTCCAGAATAATGCCCATGATCTGCCGGCGCATGACCGGGTCAAGCCCGTCCACCGGCTCATCCAGCACCAGCACCTCGGGACGGCAGGAAATGGCCAGCCAGAAAGCCGCCTGCTTCTGCATGCCCTTGGAAAACCGCCGGATGGGCTTTTTCTGATCCAGCTGGAAGATCTCCTCCAGCCGGTCAAACCGCTCATGGTCAAAATTGGGATATATCCCACTGTAAAGCCGTCTGAGATCCCGGATGCTGTCGGCGGATTCGTAGAAGATCTCATCGGGGATGCACACCATGGTGCGCTTGACCGCTTCATTTTCATAGATGGTCTGCCCATCCAGAGTGATACTGCCACTGTCCGGACGGTAGACACCCATGATATGGCGAATAATGGTGGATTTACCCGCGCCGTTACAGCCTACCAGTCCGTAGACCGCTCCGCGGGGTACAGTCATAGTCAGGTCATCCAAAGCCTTAAACCCATCAAAGGTCTTGGTCAGATGTTTTACTTCAAGCATTTCTTCCCTCCTGTTCCAGTTCATCCAGTATGGCCACAAGCTCACCCTTGGCTGTGCCCAGACGGAGCAGTTCCATGGCCGCCTCCCGGAATTGGGTCGTTCTGGCTGCCCGCCGTCCGTCATCAATCTCCCCCAGAGGGGACACAAATGAGCCCTTGCCGGCCATGGAGTAAATAAAGCCTTCACTTTCCAGCTCCCGATAGGCACGCTGAATGGTATTGGGGTTGATGGCAAGCTGTCCCGCCAGCTCCCGGACACTGGGCAGACGTTCCCCCGTCTGCAGTACCCCGGTGAGAATCAGGCGACACAGAGCTTCCTTGATCTGCTCATAGATGGGGCGGGAATCCCTTGTGTTGATGGAGATCAAGTGCACTCCTCCTTTCTGCGTACTAATCGTCTTAATACAGTTAGTATATACAGGTCACACTCTCCTGTCAAGAGTTTTTTGGGGCATACTAAGTGCCGGAATTGACCTGAGAAGAAAAATACGCTAAAATAGAGGCAGAAAACCCGAAGGAGGAAGCCCATGCTGGATAAATTGCAATTGGTGGAGGCACGCTATGCCGAAATGGCTGAGCGGGCTTTACAGCCGGATTTTTACAACGACCCCAAGACGGCCACCAAGCTCCTGCGGGAACAAAAGCAGTTGGAGCCCATTGTGGAGACCTACCGCACCTACCGCAAGACCCTGCAGGAGAGCAAGGACCTGCGGGAACTGCTGGACGGCACACTTGACGCGGAAATGCGCCAGCTGTGTCAGGAGGAGTACACCCAAGCCAAAAAGGATCTGGAAGATCTGGAGCAACAGCTGAAGATCCTCCTGCTCCCCAGAGACCCCAACGACGACAAAAATGTCATTGTGGAGATCCGCGGTGGCGTAGGCGGAGAGGAAAGTGCCCTGTTCGCCCACTCCCTCTACCGGATGTATACCATGTACGCTGACAAGCACGGCTTTCAGGTGGAGCTTCTCAACTACAGTGAAACCGAGTTGGGTGGCGTTAAAGAAGCAGATTTCGTCATCTCCGGAGAGGGCGCATATTCCCGGCTGAAATTCGAATCCGGCGTCCACCGGGTACAGCGTGTGCCGGAAACGGAATCCGGCGGTCGTGTCCACACCTCCACCGCCACGGTGGCCGTGCTTCCGGAAATGGACACAGTGGATGTGGAGATCCGCCCGGAGGATATTGAAATGCAGGTGTTCCGTTCCTCCGGCGCAGGCGGTCAGCACATCAACAAGACCTCCTCCGCTGTCCGGCTGATTCACAAGCCCTCGGGCATTGTGGTGGCCTGTCAGGAGGAGCGCAGTCAGGTGCAAAACCGTGAAAAATGTATGCAAATGCTGGCTTCCAAGCTCTATGACATTGAGCAGAGCCGGATTCAGGGAGAATTTTCCGACCAAAGACGGTCGCAGGTGGGCACAGGTATGCGAAATGAGCGCATCCGTACCTACAATTTCCCCCAGGGTCGGGTCACCGATCACCGCATCGGTCTGACCCTGTATCAGATAGACGCCATTATGGACGGAGATCTGGACGGGCTCATTGACGCCCTCATCACTGCCGATCAGGCAGAAAAACTCCAGCAGAGCAATTAAGGGGATATTCGAAGCTATGGATACCTTTCTCTTTCATGCCCCTCTCAGTGAGGAACAATATGACCGGGCGGCGGAGGTCATCCGCCGGGGCGGTCTGCTGGGCATCCCCACGGAAACAGTCTACGGTTTAGGGGCAAACGCTCTGGATGAAGATGCCTGCCGGGGCATCTACGAGGCCAAGGGTCGCCCCCAGGACAACCCCCTGATCATCCACATCCCCCATGCAGACTGGCTGGAACGCTACTGCCGGAACATTCCCTCTTCGGCTTACGCGCTGGCGGAGGCCTTCTGGCCCGGTCCTCTGACCATGATCCTGCCCAAGGCGGATATTGTGCCGATGCGCACCACCGGCGGGCTGGACACCGTAGGCGTCCGCTGTCCCGACCATCCCGTGACACTGGAGATCATCCGCCGTGCCGGCGTGCCTGTGGCCGCCCCCTCAGGCAATCTCTCCGGCAGACCCAGTCCCACCTCCGCCGGGCATATGGTGGAGGATATGTGGGGCAGAATAAACGGTATCATTGACGGTGGAGAATGTAATGTTGGTGTGGAAAGCACCATCATCGACCTGACCTGCACCCCGCCCCGGCTTTTGCGTCCCGGCGGTCTGCCTCTGGAAGCCTTGCAGAAGATTTTGGGCGAAGTGGCTGTGGACAAGGCTGTGGTACAAAAGCTGGAAGCCGGTGAAAAGCCCAAAGCTCCCGGCATGGCTTACCGCCATTACGCCCCCAAAGCTCCGGTGACTGTGGTCTCCGGCGACCCGGCGAAAAGTGCCGGGTATATCCGGGCGCATCTGTCCGGGCAGGCCGGCGTGATCTGCTTCCATGAATTTATCCACCACTTCCCCGGACATATCGTCCACGATCTGGGACATTTTTCCGACAAACACGAGCAGGCGCGCCTTGTATTTGACGCTCTGCGTACCTTTGACGACACGGAAGTCACGGAGATCTTCGCCCAGTGCCCCGACAGTGAGGGGTTGGGTCTGGCTGTGGAAAACCGGCTGAAAAAGGCCGCAGGCTTTCATGTGATCGAGGTGTGACCATGCAGACTGTGATCGGAATCACCGGAGGAACAGGCTGTGGGAAGACCACTGCCTTGCTGGCTCTGGAAAAGCTGGGCGTGCATATCATCGACTGTGATGCCCTGTACCATGAACTTCTGGAAACTGACGAAGCCCTTCTCAGGGCGTTGGAACAGGCGTTTCCCGGCGTAGTATCCGGGGGGCAGCTGGACCGAAAAGCCCTTGGACAGCGGGTCTTTTCCGATGTCCGGGCACTTGACCGTCTGAACGGTATCGTCTGGCCCTGTATCGTGGATGCTGTGCAGGCTCAGCTGAAACAGCACGCTCCCCGCCCCTGCGCCATTGACGCCATCGGTCTATGGGAAAGCGGACTGGGTGCGCTGTGTACCCACACGGTTGCCATCACCGCTCCGCAAGATGTCCGGGTGGCACGGCTGTGCGCCCGGGAGGGCATCTCCCCGGACTATGCCCGCCTGCGCATCCGCGCTCAAAAGGAAAATGAAGTCTTTGCCACTGCCTGTGGCATGACCATAGAAAACACAGACAGCAGTACGGAGGATTTCCAGTCCCGCTGTACCGCCATCTTTCTGGAACTACTAAAGGAGGAACACCCCAATGAGTGAACTGCGCGAAAAACTCATGTACAAACCCAAGCACGGCTATGACCGCCTTACCCCTGAGCGGGAGCAGGAACTGGAACATTACTGCGCCGACTATCGGAAATTTCTGGATCACGGCAAGACCGAGCGGGACTGCGTGGACTACACCATCGGTCTGGCTGAGGCCAAGGGTTTTGTCCCCTACGTCCCCGGTATGGCTCTCAAGCCCGGCGACAAGATCTATGTGAACAACCGGGACAAGGGCATTATGCTGGCTGTCATAGGCAAACAGCCCCTGTCCAAGGGCGCACGCATCGGCGCAGCCCATACGGACGCGCCCCGTCTGGACCTGAAGCCCAATCCCCTCTATGAGGACGCGGAGCTGGCCTACTTCAAGACGCACTACTACGGCGGTGTGCGTAAGTACCAGTGGGTCACTGTGCCTTTGGAGCTTCACGGCGTGGTCATCCGGGCTGACGGAACTTCTGTGAAGATCTGCATCGGCGACCGGGAGGACGATCCCCAGTTCGTCATCAACGATCTTCTGCCCCATCTGGGCAAGGAGCAGGCCAAGAAGCCTCTGGCGGAAGCCATTCCCTCAGAGACCCTGAACATCCTCATCGGCTCTCGTCCTCTCAAGGATGAAGAGGGCGCAGACCGGGTCAAGCTTGCCATTTTGAACATGCTCCATGAAAAATACGGCATGGTGGAGGAGGACTTCATCTCCGCGGAGCTGGAAGCCGTCCCCGCCGCCAAGGCGCGTGAACTGGGCTTTGACCGCTCCTTCATCGGCGCTTACGGTCACGACGACCGGGTCTGCGCCTACGCAGAGCTGGCCGCCCTGCTGGATCTGGACGTGCCGGAAAAGACCGCTGTGTGCATCTTTGCCGACAAGGAAGAGATCGGCTCTGACGGCGTGACCGGCATGAAATCCGAAGCCTTTGACCGCTTCATGAACGACCTGTGCAAGACCCAGGGCGTGGACCTGCGGGACTGCTACGCCAACTCCTTCTGCCTGTCCGCCGATGTGACCGCCGCCTATGACCCCAATTTCTCCGACGTCTATGAGCGTCGCAACAGCGCCTACGCCAACTATGGCATCGCCCTGTGCAAATACACCGGCTCCGGTGGCAAGGGTGGCGCTTCCGACGCCTCTGCCGAAGTAGTGGGCTGGGTGCGCAAGCTCTTCAATGACCATGACATCTGTTGGCAGATGGCGGAGCTGGGCAAGACCGATGCCGGCGGTGGCGGTACAGTGGCAAAATTCATGGCTCAGCGGAACATCGATACCCTGGACGCCGGCGTTCCCGTTCTGGCTATGCACGCCCCCTATGAAACTGTGGCCAAGCTGGACTGCTATATGACCTATCTGGGCATGAAGGCGATTTTTCAATCCAACTAAAACAAACTGAGCCGGTGGCTTTTGCCACCGGCTTCACCTCTTCTTTCCGCCCTGCATACAATGGGTTACTTCCATAAAAAGGAGCGCGCCCATGGATGAATTTCTGATCTGCCTCGACCCTGCCACTGCCCGATTTTACGACCGCATTGCCCGCTCCGCCGACCTGACCACGGAGCAGGTTTTACAGGACGCCCTGTTCAAGCTGGCCGGAGAGCTGTCTTTGGAGGCACTGTCCAAAAGCCTCTAGGACACACTTCCGGCGGGAAATTTTCCCGCCGGAAGAATCCGCATTGCATTTAAGTCAGAATTTAGTATAATATGCCTATCATCATGCAGGAGAACACGGTCATGAAATCTATTCGTGATATTTATAAGATCGGCAAAGGTCCGTCCAGTTCCCATACCATCGGTCCGGAACGGGCGGCAAAGCTGTTTCAGGCAGGTCACCCTCAGGCGGATGGCTTTCGGGTGACTCTCTACGGCTCACTGAGCAAGACCGGAAAGGGTCACGGCACGGACCGGGTCTTGCGGGAAGTCCTTGCCCCTGTGCCTACGGACATCGTGTTTGCCAAGGATATGCCCGAGGATGTGCGTCATCCCAACACCATGGATTTTGAAGCCCTTGTGGGCGGGCAGTCTGTGGACTTTCTGCGGGTGGAATCCATCGGTGGCGGCGACATCCGCTTTGACGGCTGTGATGATACATCCCTACCGGAGGTCTATCCCGAAAACTCCTTTGCTGAGATCGGACAGTTCTGCCGTTTCCGGGGTCTGGATCTGGCGGAATATGTGGAGATCAACGAGGGGACAGGCATCTGGGATTTCCTTTCCCAGATCTGGCAGACCATGAAGGCCTCCGTCCGGGAGGGTCTGGAGGCTGAGGGTATCCTCCCCGGCGGTCTGCACGTAGAGCGCAAGGCCAAAATTCTTTTTGAGAACCCTGCCCCCAACGAAGTGCCTCAGGTGCGGGAATGTCGCATCATCTCCGCCTACGCCTTTGCCGTCAGTGAGCAGAATGCCGACTGTGGCACCATCGTCACCGCCCCTACCTGCGGAGCCTGCGGTGTTCTCCCCGCGGTGCTCATCTATGTGCAGGAGCAGAGAAAGCTCTCCGACGAGCAGATGCTCCGGGGTCTGGCTGTGGCAGGTCTGATCGGCAATCTCATTAAAGAAAACGCCTCCATCTCCGGTGCGGAATGTGGCTGTCAGGCAGAGATCGGCACAGCCTGCTCCATGGCTGCCGCCGCGCTGACCTACCTGTTCGGTCTGACCACCGATCAGATCCAGTATGCCGCCGAGATCGCGCTGGAGCATCATCTGGGTCTGACCTGCGACCCCATCTGCGGTCTGGTGCAAGTGCCCTGTATCGAGCGCAATGCCGTGGCCGCCATGCGCGCCATGAATTCCTGCAATCTGGCGTATTTTCTCTCCGACACCCAGCGCATTTCCTTCGATATGGTGGTCAAGACCATGTACGAGACCGGCATCAGTATGAATCAGCGCTTCCGGGAGACCGCAGAAGGCGGTCTGGCCAAGATGTTTAACCGTCGCAGTCAATAACGAATAATAAGCAAAGGAGCTTGAAGACATATGAAATTAGGTATCGTGGGACTGCCCAATGTGGGCAAGTCTACCCTGTTTAACGCCATCACCAATGCCGGCGCGGAATCCGCCAATTATCCGTTCTGCACCATTGACCCCAATGTAGGCGTTGTCACTGTGCCGGACAGCCGTCTGGAATGGCTTCGGGACGTCCATCAGCCCAAGAAGTTTACCCCGGCTGTGATCGAATTCGTGGATATTGCCGGTCTGGTCAAGGGCG
>JAZSAW010000079.1:0-2905 GCA_045602105.1 Candidatus Avilachnospira sp. | reverse complement strand
ATGGCCTTGTTGGCACGGAGGATCTCCGCCCGGTATTCCTCGGTCATGGCAACGGCCTGACCGTCCTTGAGATAATGGGTGCAAAGACCCAGAATGACGTCGGGCGCGCCCTTGGTGTACTGGACAAAAACGCCGTCCTTGCTGTGAACAGTGGACATCATCTTACGGCCGGAATCAAAGGGGGCTTCCGCCACACGGGGGAGGTTATTTTTCAGTTCGTACTTGGGAAGCTCCAGCTTGGCGGCCCATGCCACCAGAGCGGCCTCTGTGGGCTCACCGGTGACTTCGCCGGCTTCGTCCAGTTCGGCGTCGGAGCAAAGGGCCATGGCGGAGGCCAGAAGCTTTTCGTCCTCGCCAAAGCTTTCCACCACGGTCATCTTGTTCTGAGTCAGTGTGCCGGTCTTGTCGGAGCAGATGATCTGGGCACAGCCCAGAGTTTCCACTGCGGTGAGCCGGCGAATAATGGCGTTGCGCCTGGACATATTGGTCACGCCGATGGACAGCACCACCGTGACCACCGCCGCCAGACCTTCGGGGATGGCGGCAACAGCCAGAGAAACAGCGACCATGAAGCTGTCCAGCACAGTCTGGAAGCCCAGACCGTTACGCAGAAGCTGAACGGCGAAAATGACCACGCAGATGCCCAGAACCAGCCAGGTCAGGGTCTTGGACAGCTGACTGAGCTTGATCTGCAGGGGAGTCTGGCCTTCTTCGGCCTTGGCAAGAGCATCGGCGATCTTGCCCATCTCCGTATCCATGCCGGTAGCGGTGATGACCGCCATGCCGCGGCCGTAGACCACTGTAGAGCCCATGTAGACCATGTTCTTCCGGTCGCCCAGAGGCACATCCTTGGCGTTGTCGGAGAGATTGATGAGGTCAATAAACTTGTTGACCGGAACGGACTCACCGGTCAGAGCGGCCTCCTCAATTTTCAGACTGGCAGATTCCAGAATACGGCCGTCAGCGGGGACAGCGTCACCGGCCTCCAGCAGAACGACATCGCCCACAACAAGGTCTTCACTGCGGACAGTGACGATCTTGCCGTCCCGCAAAACCTTTGAGGTAGCGGCCGACATTTCCTGCAGGGCTTCAATGGCTTTTTCCGCCTTGTTTTCCTGATACACGCCCAGAACTGCGTTGATGATGACCACCGCCAGAATGATGATGACGTCAGTCATGCTCTCGCCCTCGGCCACCGCAAGGATACCGCTGATGAGGGCGGCCACCAGAAGGATGATGATCATGGGGTCAGTGAGCTGTTTCAAAAACTGCACAAGGATGGAATCCTTTTTGGCTTCCTTGAGCTTGTTCTTGCCGTTTTGCTCCAGACGCTTCTGTGCTTCGGCGGAAGTCAGACCGTCCCGACCGGTATTCAGCTGGGAAAGGACTTCTTCTGCTTCTTTACAATAGTATTTCAAATGCGCTCTTCCTTTCTGCATTTAGTTTACCCAAATAAAAAAGACTCATAAGCGGTATGCCCGCTCATGAGTCTGGTCATTTCATTCAAGCCAGGCGAAAAGCCATGTATGTTGACTTGAAACAGGCAAAGCCTGCCGACTACTCCCTCAAGACCCTTTTAATTTACCATAAATTACCGGAAAACGTCAATGGGAAATGAGAAAATTCCTTCCGGCACACCAAGAGTATGGACAAAATATGACGAAATCATGAATTTTTTCTTTCCTGAAAGCCTGAGCTATGTTATACTATTAAAGTATTTGTTCAGCCTACGGAATGTGTGAGGTTTTCTTATGGCACAGAAAAAGAAAAAATGGGTACGCCCCCGTCACCGGGTGGTCATCGCCCTGCTCCGCTGGCCCTTGTATCTGGTATGCAGACTTCGCTACCGGATTCGTCTGGAGCCCATGCAAAACGATGACGGCCGGCCTTACTTTATCTTATTCAACCACCAGACTGCCTTTGACCAGTTTTTTGTGTCGTTGTGCTTTCCCCGCCATGTCTACTATGTCAGCAGTGAGGATCTGTTTTCCAACGGTCTTTTGTCCCGGCTGATCGAGTGGCTGGTGGCGCCCATTCCCTTTCGCAAATCCACTTCGGACATCACCGCTCTGAAAAACTGCATCCGCATCGCCCGGGAGGGTGGCTCGATCGGCATGGCGCCGGAGGGCAACCGCACCTACAGCGGGACGACGGAGTACATAAAGCCCGGTGTGGCGTCCATGGTCAAGGCACTGAAGCTTCCTCTGGCACTCTACCGCATTGAGGGCGGTTACGGCGCGCATCCCCGCTGGAGTGATGACGTCCGTAAAGGCGCCATGCGGGGCTATTTCTCCCGAATCGTTGAGCCGGAAGAATACGAAGCCATGACCAATGATGAATTGTTCGCCCTTATTCAGCAGGAGCTGTATGTGGACGAGCGGGGAGACGGCATCGAGTTTTCCAGCCGGCGCAATGCCGAATATCTGGACAGGGCCATGTATATCTGCCCCTATTGTGGGCTCTCGGAGTTTGACAGCAAGGGAGACATGATCTCCTGTAAGACCTGTAACCGGCAGATTCGCTACCTGCCGGACAAGACCTTGCAGGGCGTGGACTTTCAGTTCCCCTATGATAACATCAAGGACTGGTATGATGCCCAGTGCCGGTTTGTCCGCAATCTGGATATGACTGCGTTTCTGGAAAATCCCATTTATCAGGATACGGTTTGCTACAGTGAGAATTTCTACTGTAAGAGTAAGACCGTTCTGGATAAACAGGCGACCTTGGCGATCTACGGTGACCGCTTTGCTATTTCCACTGCCCGTGGGCAGGAGGTCTATCCCTTCTCTCAGGTGGGTGACGCCACGGTGCTGGGTCGCAATAAGCTCAATCTCTATGTGGGCAAGCGTATTTTGCAGATCAAGGGCGGAAAGCATTTTAACGCCCTGAAATATCTGAATTTGTA
>JAZSAW010000078.1:0-15221 GCA_045602105.1 Candidatus Avilachnospira sp. | reverse complement strand
CTCCTTGGTCTCGTCGGTGGGGTCGCCCAGCACGAACATACCGTCCAGGTAGTGATCCCAGTGACCGGAGATCTTGTAGAGGTCAGATTTTGCCATCAGAGGCGTCTTGGTCAGCAGATAGCCACGCTTCTGCTCCTCGTCCTCGATCCAGCGCTGCAGGGTCTGAATGACTCTTGCACCCTTGGGGAGCAGAATGGGCAGGCCCTGGCCGATCTCTTCAACGGTGGTGAAGAACTCCAGCTCACGGCCCAGCTTGTTGTGGTCACGCTTCAGAGCTTCCTCACGCTGCTTGATGTAAGCGTCCAGCTCGTCCTTCTTGGGGAAGGCCACGCCGTAGATACGCTGGAGCATCTTGCGGTTGGAGTCGCCTCTCCAGTATGCGCCACAGCACTGGGTCAGCTTAATGGCGTTGCCTTTGATGCGACCGGTGGAATCCAGATGAGGGCCGGCGCACAGGTCGGTGAACTCACCCTGGGTATAGAAGGAAATGGTGGCGTCCTCCGGCAGATCCTCGATCAGCTCCACCTTATAGGGCTCGTCCTTCATCCGCTCCAGAGCCTCCGCCCGGGAAAGCTCAAACCGCTCCAGCTTCAGCTTTTCCTTGCAGATCTTACGCATTTCCGCCTCGATCTTCTCCAGATCGTCCTGAGAGAAGGCTTCGGCGCTGTCCAGATCGTAGTAGAAGCCGTTATCGATGGCAGGGCCGATGGCCAGCTTGGTATCGGGCCACAGACGCTTCACGGCCTGCGCCATCACATGGGAGCAGGTGTGCCAGTAGGTTTTGCGGTACTCTTCGTTTTCAAAGGTATACAGATTTTCTTCGCTCATGGGTTTTGCCTCCTTTTTTGATTGGGGCAGAAAAAATAAGAATCCCACCCCTGACTGGTCAGGGGTGGGATACGATTTTGTATTCCACGGTTCCACCCTGCTTGCGACCCCAAAGGGTCACCGCTCGTCGCCTCTGTAACGGGAGGACCCGGCGCATCTTATGTCGAAGCGCGGCTCGGAAGTGGTAAGAACTGTCACCTTTGGCAGATGTTCTTACAGCCTTTGGAACATCCTCTCTGCGCCGGTATGACAGGCTCATATCTTCGTCAACGCCTGTTTTCAGAGCAAATATAGCATGATTTTTCCCGGTTGTCAAATAATTTTCAAATCTTTACATTATGTTAACTCTTTTCATCTTTTGCCCCAGATATTGTGGAAATAGTTACAAAGAAACAGGAAGATGTGGTAAAAAATTGGTCATGTTGAATTATGCGTAAACCGATAAAAAGTTGTCGAAAAGCCACTATTATCGCCTAAGACTTGACTTTCTGGAAAAATTTGTTATAATGACAATCATCAAAAGTGTATCTTCGACCGAGTAACTATTTGTTACCGATTTGAAACCTTTACCTGTACAAACCCCAGATCCTTTGAAAGGAGGTATTCTGATGCGCGCGATGAAGTTATTTATTACCGGAAAGACCCGGCGGATGAAAGTCCTGCGGACCATCACTCTGTTTGCTCTGCTGACGGTGCTGGTTCTGTCTTTGGCTCTGCCTGCTTTTGCACAGACCAAATATGTGATCACCGACGGTGACAGCGTCATTGTGTGTATGTCCAACAGCTCCGATCCTCAGGATGTTATCCGGGAAGCCGGTCTGCAGTTGGGCGAATCAGACACCTACACCACCTATCGGGGCGTTGGGATCTCCGAGATCCATATCAACCGTGTTCAGATGGTCTCTGTTGAGGAGGGCGGTCAGGTCTATGTGGTCGGCTCTTATGGCGGGACTGTGGCGGATGTGCTGGCCTCTCTGGATATTACCCTTTCCGATTTGGATGTGCTCTCCTGCACATTGGATACCCGTACCTATGACGGCATGACCGTTACGGTCACCCGTGTGGAGCGTGAGACGCTGGAATATGACGAGGTCGTGCCCTTTGAGACCCGGTATTACGAAAGCAGCGAAGTCCCTGTAGGCGAGGAAGTGATCCTCAAGGAGGGCGCGGACGGACTGAACCACTATACCGCCGAGATCGTCTATGAGGACGGGCAGGAGGTACAGCGGAGAATCCTCTCCCAGACCATGGTGACCCTGCCTCAGGATGCCGTTGTCCTCAAGGGTGTGGATCGCTCTGTTATGGAGCAGACCTTCGAGAATGTGGATGATTATATCGTCCCTGTGGGCAAATATACCTACACGCCTCCTGCAGCGACTTCTGCCGATGACAGCGAAGAAAAGCTGGTGCCCGGAACGGATCTGTCCTATCACAAGGCAGTGCGTTTTGAAGCCACGGCTTATACCTGCAACACCTGGTCCTATCTGGGTGAGCGCAAGACCTTCACCGGCACAGACGCCCGGGTGGGCGCTATTGCCGTAGACCCCACGGTCATTCCTCTGGGCACACGGATGTATATCGCCTCTGCTGACGGTGAGTATATCTACGGCTACTGCGTGGCCGAGGATACCGGCGCACTGATCAAGGGCAATATCGTGGACTTGTACTACGATACCCATGACCAGTGTATGGACTTTGGTCGCCGGGATGTCATCATCTACTTCCTGGACTAAAAGAGCATACAAAAGCACCTCATATGAGGTGCTTTTTTCTTTATGATTCCGGCTTCATGGGCACAGAGGGAGTCAGCAGTTTTTGTACCCGCCAGCGGACATAGGACGGGTCGCCGCTGCCCAGCAGGGCAGTCAGCAGAGCCTTAGCCGCGGAGGACTGGAGCTGGGTGGACAAGATCGAATAAACGAAATCCGCACCGGGCAGTTCCTCCTGCCGGAGAAGTACACCCCGAGGGGTCAAGATCAGCTTCAAGATCCGGGTGCATGGGGTCTCCAGAAAATCGATCTGTACCCGCATGACCGGGTGTCCGTCCTCGTTACAGGCAAAGCGCCCCTGAACTGCCACCCGAAATACATTGCCGTCAAAGGACAGCGTCTGATAATGGGGTGCACTGATACCGCAAGTCAGGTGATGAAGCTCTCCCCGTTCTTCATAAAGCAGTTCCGGCGCAGTTCTGCTTCCGCCTATGGACAGGGCGCAAAAGCCCTTGGTGTAGCAGTTTTCCATGGCCTGCAAAACCAGAGGTAGAAGTCCCATGGAATTGGCTTCCGGCGCATCGGTGATAAACCGCTTGCCGGAAAATTGGGAGAATTGCTTCCATGTGGGTAAATATTCCCGCTGAGGGGAAAGAGCGCGTATGGTCTGGCGCAGGCTTCGCTCACCGGCAGGATCCCGGGGAAGCTGAGGGGGGAAGTCCCCGCCGAAGGCATCCATGACCAGAGGGAAGTAGTCGCTGGTCTGGAAAGTCTCGTCGTTACCGCCGTGGGAAATGACCAGAATACCGCTGTCCCGGAAGCCCAGCACATTCTGTCCCAACATTCCGTTGAACAGGAAGGTGTTGGTGTCCCGTCCTACCCAAAAATGCCAGCCGTAGTTGAACCGGCCACAGCTTTCCGGTGTCTGGGCGTGGGCGGACAGGGCAGTCTCCAGAAATTCCGAAGACAGGAGCTGTTTGCCTGCCCATTTGCCACCGTCCATGACCAGCTGACCAAGCTTGGCCAGATCCTCGGGACGCATATACAGTCCCCAACCGCCTTTTTCCACCCCTTCGGGGCTTTTTTCCCAGTAGAAATCGGCGATGCCCATGGGGGCAAAGAGCCGTTTGGAGAGAAAATCCGTGAGGCTTTTTCCGGTCAGCCGGGTCACCAGAACGGCCAGCATATAGGAGTTAAGGCTGTTGTACTGAAATTTCCGGCCAAGCTCCAGACCCGGAGAGGAGCAAAAGCTCTCCGTCCATTGGGTGGTGGTCATAGAGCCACCCTCGTTGAACAGATTGCCCGTCTGCATACTCAGCAGGTGTGCAACAGTCAGGTCTTTCATCAGCCGGCGGCTCACCGGTCCGAAGTCTTCATCGAACAGCTCCGTCAGCTTGTCGTCGGGATGGAGCACTCCGTCGTCCATCAGCAGACCCACAGCCAGTGCCGTGATACTTTTGCAGGCGGAGAAGGTCATACGGGGCAGTTCCGGCTTTTGCGCGCCGAAGGAAGCCTGACACAGTACCCGTCCGTTTCGTACCACCATGACATTGTGCATCCGCAGGGTAGGCGAATCCCGCAGAGCCAGTAGAAAATCACTGAGCAGGCGGGAAGAAACGCCCTGCTGTTCAGGACGGCAGGGTGTCAGAGGCTGAGATGATTTTTTTCGGGGAAGCTCCGGCTTCTGCACCCCAAATTCTGCCAAAGGCTCTGTGGGAGTATCTGCGTCCAGAAGCCGGGAGATCAATTGCAGAGTGCGGTTGACAGAGGACAGGCTCATGGTTTCTCCTTTCCCTGTAAGACCAGTTCTTCTTTTTTCGCTTTGGTCAGATGCTTGATGGCGTATTCCCGCTTCAGGGCTGAGGAACGATCCGGCTGGGCTTCCTCATAGACCAGATGGACAGGCAGACGGGAACGGGTATATTTTGCCCCTTTTCCGCTGTTATGAGCCGCCAGACGGCGGGAAATATCGTCGGTACAGCCGGTATACAGACTGTCGTCTTTACACCGGAGCATATACACATACCAGCTCATGGTCACACCCCGGGGAATTCTTCCCGGAACAGGTCTTCCGCTACCGCCCGCAGACGGTTGCAGTAGCGGTCGTAGGATTCCAGCAGAGCAAGAGCCTCGTCGGTCAGGGATGCTCCGCCTCCGCCTTTTCCACCGGCAGAGAGATTGAGCAAAGGGTAGCCCAGCGCCTGCTCGCACCGGCGAACTACCGTCCATGCTTTGGAATAGGCCATTTCCATGGTCATGGCAGCTTTCCGCAGGGAGTGATGCTCCTGTACCTGATGCAGAAGCTGAGCGACTCCCGGTCCAAAGCATTTTTCGTCCTTAAACAGGCGGATGGAGATCACAGGGCGCAGAGAAGCAGACATGGCATAATCCCCTTTCGTTTACGAAGCAGGTTCGGCGTGGATGACCCAGTCCAGAGCGGGGGACAGATCCCGGGCAGCTCCGCGGGTGGTGTAGACAGTGTAGCTTTTAAATACGATGGGGCAGAGGTAGCCCTGATCCATGACCCGCTTGTGCAGGTCATAGGCGTTGCCCCGGTTTTCCAGAAGGCTTTCGCACAGGGAGAGGGCAGTGCCGTTGCTCAGACCGCCATAGGCGACAGACCCGCCGTTGCGGAAGAATGAGCCAAGGTCAAAATTGGCGGACAGGCGAATCTCGCCAAAATACAGGTCGTAATTGCCATAGCGCAGGGCACTGGCATAGGCATCGCTATCCAGTACCTTCACGGTGATGGCAAAGCCCAGATCGTTCAGGTCGTTGGCGATGCGCTCGGCAGTGAGCCTGCGCTGGGTGTTGCCTGCACTGACGATCATGGTGCCTTCCAGGGGTACGGAATAGCCCTTGTGGTAGACATCCAGGATTCCATCGGCGGTGTAGTCCTGAATTTGTCCTGCCTCCAGAACGGCATGAAAATCATCCAGATCATAGTCATACTTGGCGGCCAGACCCTTGTCGTAGAAGGCGGACAGGGGAGAGGCGGGCAGGCTGGCAGCTTCGGCAGAGCCACCCATATCTTCCACCACAATGGTCTCCCGGTCGATGGCGTAGGTGATACAGGCGCGGACATGGGCGTTGGAGAAGGCCTTTTTGTTGGTGTTGAAGCCGACATACTGCATGATGGTGGTGGGGCTGTACCAGGATTCGGAATCGTTGTGGAAGCTGGCAAAGGCGGCGGAATTGGGGTCGCTCCACACCAGATTGACCTGTCCGTATTCAAACTGATCCCGAATATCGGCAGAGGTGTCGCACAGGGTCAGCTCCACTGCCTCACAGGGGATGGCCAGCTCCTCCTGCCACCAGTCCGCAAATCGCTCCAGACGCAAAGAGGCGTCATAGACAAAGGGGCCTGTGCCGATGTTTTGTCCGGCGGAGTTTTCCGGTACAATGGGAAAATCCAGAAGCAGATCGATGGCCTCGCAGGCAGTATCTGTGGTGACGGTCACCGTGGAGGCGTCTGTGGCGACCACCTCGTCAATATGGATAAAGCGGTTTCCGTAGTAGTCGCTGGCTTTCGCCTGCGTAAAGGAGTAGACCACATCCTGGGCGGTCAGGGGCTTGCCGTTATGAAAACGCACGCCTTTTTGCAGTGTGATGGTGGTCGTCCGGGCATCCTCGGAGACCTCGGTCCTTGCCGCCAGAACAGGCTCTGCCTCGAAGCGGGCGTTGATGACATAAAGAGGCTCATAGAGCAGAGGCAAAATGGCACGGTTGCAGAGACTCTGGGTTGTAAAGGGATCAAGACCGTAGCTTTTCTGATAGGCCAGACGGAGCACATCCAGTGTTTCTGTTTCTTCCAGAACGGCGTCCTGCGCCATTTCCGGCTGTTTTTCTGTGGAGGGGGTCTCCGCAGGTGCTTCTACCTGCGTTTCTTCACCGGTAAAAAAGGTAAACCAGTCCCCAGAGGCAGAGGAACAGCCGGTGAGCAGACACAGGGAAAGACCCAGAGCCGTCAGGGTCGTGGTAAGTTTCATAGAGTTTCGCCTCCCGGGAGCATGATCATGGCGGCCAGTGAGCCACGGCGGTCTCCGGCATAGCGGTGAGACCAGTAGCGTTGGGGCTGACAGCGGGTGCAGTCCGGAGAAATATCCAGCTCTCCCACACCGGCTCTTTGTAACCACAGGGCGTTGCAGAATTTGTTGTCTACATGGTATTTTTCACCCTTTTGGGTGATGGCGGTCAGGGCTTTGACGCCCAAAGCGTCCAGCATGGCCTGAGGCACATCCCAGTCGGTCTCAAAACAGCATTTGCCGATGCAAGGGCCAATGGCAGCCCGGATATTGGCAGGGTCGCAGCCAAATTCCCTGACCATGGCATCCACCGCTTTGGCAGCAATACCCATGGCAGTTCCCCGCCATCCGGCATGGACTGCGCCCACAGCCCGGCGCACCGGGTCAAAAAGCAAAATGGGGGTGCAGTCGGCGGAAAAGGTCACTAGAGCCACGCCGGGACGGTCGGTAACGAGTCCATCGCAGACCTCCGGCACATCCCGGAACAGTCCTTCACCCCGATGGTCTTCCGTGACCACCCGAATGAGGTCTGTATGACGCTGGCAGGTAAACACCGTCTGCGCCGGGGAAAAGCCCACGGCACTGCCCAGTATTTCATAGTTTTTCAGGACATTTTCCGGCGCATCTCCCCGGTGTACGCCTAAGTTCAGGCTTTCCAGATGGTCACGGCTGACTCCCCCCAGACGGGTGGAAAAGCAGTGGACAGCTCCCTGCAAAGCATCAGCACAGGCATATTCCAGCTTTTCGGCAGTTACGGTGTGAAACATATACGCTCCTTTGTATTCGGTCAGTTTCCGCCGGCCAGATCCTTGTCCAGACAGCAGTTTTTGTACTTTTTGCCACTGCCACAGGGGCAGGGGTCATTTCGTCCGACCTTGACTTTTTTTACGGTGGGCTGACGGCGGACAGTCTTGTCCGACGCACCGCCCTCAGAGGTGACCTTGGCCACCTTTTCCCGCTTCAGTTCGGCCTGAGGTCTTACCTGCGCAAGGAACATCCGGCGGACGATCTCCTCCCGGATGGCTTCGATCATGGCTTCAAACATTTCAAAGCCTTCCCGCTTGTACTCGATGACCGGGTCAGTCTGACCGTAGGCTCGCAGACCGATGCCCTGACGCAGATCGGTCATGGCATCCAGATGATCCATCCAGTATTCGTCCACCACCCGCAGGGTGACGATGCGCTCGATCTCCCGCATGACCGGGGAGGTAAACGCTGTCTCCTTTTTGGCGTAGCTTTCCTCCAACAGACCCATGAGCTTAGCCTGTACCTGCTCCCCAGTCAGGGAAGCAAGCTCTTCATCTGTGGGATTCCAGTACCCCTTGGGGAAACAGAGATTTTCAAAATTGGCGACCAGAGCGTTAAAGCCCTCCCGGTCCATATGAGTTTGTTCACCAAAGACCGCGGATACATGGGCACTGACCACAGACTGCATCATGCCCGCCACCTGATTTTTCAGGTCATCGCCGTCCAGCACCTGCTGACGCTGGCCGTAAATGACCTGACGCTGGGTGTTCATGACGTTGTCGTATTCCAGCACGCTCTTTCTGGACTGGTAATGCCGACTTTCCACGGTCTTCTGGGCGTTTTCGATAGCGCCGGAGAGGATTCTGGCATCGATGGGGGTGTCCTCGTCCAGACCCATGGTCTCCATAAGGTTTTTTACCCGGTCAGAGCCGAACAGGCGCATAATATCGTCTTCCATGGACAGATAGAACCGGGTCTCACCGGGATCACCCTGACGACCGGAACGTCCACGGAGCTGATTGTCGATCCGGCGGGATTCGTGACGCTCAGTGCCCACGATGAACAGACCGCCCACAGCCCGCACCTGCTCTGCCTCCCGGCTGATGACTTCTTTGTGGCGGGCATAGGCCTGCTGATAGGCAGAACGGGCTTCCAGAATGGCAGGGTCATCGGTCTCGGCAAAGGAGGTGCACTCCACGATCAGTGCCTCGTCCATGCCAGCCTTGCGCAGATCGCTGAGAGCCAGATATTCGGCGTTACCGCCCAACATGATGTCCGTGCCACGGCCTGCCATATTGGTGGCGATGGTCACCGCACCCAGCTTGCCCGCCTGTGCTACGATCTCTGCTTCCTTTTCGTGGTGCTTGGCGTTGAGGACGTTATGGGGCACGCCCTCTTTTTTCAGGAGCTTGCTGAGAAGCTCGGATTTTTCAATGGAAATGGTGCCCACCAGCACCGGCTGACCTTTTTCGTAACATTCCTTGATCTGGCGGATGACAGCGCGGTACTTGCCGATCTCGTTTTTGTAGACCACGTCGGGGTCGTCCTGACGGGCGATGGGCTTGTTGGTGGGAATCTCAATGACATCCAGCTCGTAGATGCCTAAGAATTCCTCCTCCTCCGTCAGGGCCGTGCCGGTCATGCCGGAGAGCTTCTGGTACAGGCGGAAGAAATTCTGGAAGGTGATGGTGGCAAGGGTCTTGGATTCGTTGGCCACGACAACCCCTTCCTTGGCTTCGATGGCCTGATGGAGACCCTCGTTGTACCGCCGGCCGTACATCAGACGTCCGGTGAACTCGTCAACGATAATGACCTCGCCGTCCTTGACCACGTAGTCGATGTCCTTTTTCATCAGTCCCCGGGCTTTCATGGCCTGATTGAGGTGATGGGCAAGGGTGGCGTTTTCCGGGTCGGAGAGGTTTTCGATCTGGAAATATTGCTCTGCTTTCTGGATGCCCTGCGCCGTCAGAGATACGGTGCGGGACTTTTCCTCCACGATATAGTCGCAGTCGTACTGATCCTGATGCTCCTTTTCGTCGGTGGTGGCAAAGACCTGCTTGCGCAGACGGGAGACAAAAAAGTCCGCAGTCTCATAGAGCTTGGTGGAGGCTTCGCCCTTACCGGAGATGATCAGGGGCGTTCTGGCTTCGTCGATGAGGATGGAGTCCACCTCGTCCACAATGACGAAATTGTGACCACGCTGGACCATCTCCTGCTTGTAGATGGCCATATTGTCCCGCAGGTAGTCAAAGCCCAGTTCATTGTTGGTGCAGTAGGTGATGTCGGCGGCATAGGCCTGACGGCGCTGGACGGCGGTAAGACCGTGGATGATCAGACCCACTTCCAGACCCATAAACCGGTAGACCTTGCCCATCCATTCGGAGTCGCGCTTGGCCAGATAGCCGTTGACCGTGACGATATGCACGCCTTTGCCCGACAGGGCATTGAGGTAGGCAGGCAGAATGGCCACAAGGGTCTTGCCTTCACCGGTCTTCATTTCGGCGATACGACCCTGATGGAGCACGATACCGCCGATGATCTGCACCCGATAGGGGCGCATGCCCAGAGTACGGGCGGCGGCTTCCCGGATGGCGGCGAAGGCGTCCACCAGAATATCGTCCAGAGTCTCGCCCTTGGCCAGCCGGGCTTTCAGCTCCGGGGTCTTGGCTTTCAGCTCTTCGTCCGTAAGAGCCTTGTAGGTCTCCTCCAATGCCATGATCTGCTCCACCTGAGCAGTGAATTTCTTGATCTCCCGCTGGGAGCGGGTGCCGAATACCTTGTCAAACAGTCCCATTATGATAATGATCCTTTCCGGAAAAATTCTTTACACAATTATCATATATTCTACCACAAACTCCCTTGCAAAAAAAGGATAAATTGTGAACAATCTTCCCCGGGCTTTACTTTTCTCCAAAATGGTGCTACCATGGGGCATACCCCAAAAGGAGGATGATACCATGGGTAAACAGTGGCGTCGTGCCCTGATCATCGGTCTGTGCTGTCTGATGCTGACCACTGCCGTTCTGGCTGTGCAGACCCAAAGCCATACTCTGCCTCTGGCAGACAGTCTTACGCTCGGTGGGCAGTATGTCCGGGAGGGCTCGTTTTCTGCCTCAGAGCAGATCCTGACCTATGAGCCCGGCGGGGACGTTCTGCCGGTGGTGGTCTATGGAGACACCCTTTATGGGCGCAGTACCATGGATTACATACAGCAGTATCTGGAAGAAAAGGGCTACCGTGGCGTAGCTGCCGTCAATGCAGCCTTTTTTGATATGTCCACCGGTGTGCCCTATGGCATGGTGGTCACGGACAACATCCTCCGCACCAGCGGAGACACCAAAACCACCGTAGGCGTACTGGAGGATGGCACAGTCATCACCGGATGGCCGGGTCTTGCCGTGGAAATGGTCTGGAATGGCGCGCTGATCACCCTGAACTACAATAAGGCGCTGACCCGCCAAAGCGGTTACTGCCTGTATTCCGCAGATTACGATACCCGCACCAAAAATACCATTTCCGCTTACAACCTGATTTTGGAGGCAGACCGGGATGAGTTGCGGGTCTCCGATCAGCTTCAGGCTACCGTAAGGGACATCGTTCCCGACACGGCCTCCTGCGTTATCCCCGATGGCTGTTTTGTGCTTTCTCTGGCTACCCAGACCGATTACGCCACAGCCATGGAGCAGATGAAGAAGATCGCCGTAGGGGATGAAGTGACCATTTTCTCCCGGGTCAACCGGGGCTGGGAAAATGTAGAGTTTGCCGTCAGCGGTGGCGATCTTCTGGTAGAAGAGGGGAAGCCCTGCTCTGAGTTCACCCTGAACACCGCGGACAAGCAGGCAGCCAGAACGGCGCTGGGCGTCCGCGCCAACGGCGAAGTGGTCTGCTACACCGTGGATAAGGGCAAGGATTCCGACGGTATGACCTTGTCCGAGCTTGCCCGCCGAATGGTGGAGATGGACTGTATTACTGCCGTCAATCTTGACGGTGGCGGATCTACCACCCTTGGCGCGACCCTGCCCGGTGATGTGGACTTTTCCACTGTGAATAGTCCCTCTGAGGGGAAACAGCGTCCCTGCGCCAATTTCCTGTTCTTCGTCCGTCCCATTACCGAAGCCCAAGAAGCGGTGCGCCTGCACCTGTATCCCTATGATACGGCAGTCTTGCCCGGAGGTCAGGTGGAACTGACGGTGAAGGCCACCGATGAAAACTATATGGCGACCCGTGTCCCTGAGGGCGTGAGCTTCTCTGCCCGTGGCGGACAGGTGGAGGGCAATACCTTTACGGCGGAGCAGACCGGCACAGCTACGGTGACCGCCTCTGTGGGCAGTCTGTCCGGCACAACGGAAATTCAGGTGGTGGAGACGCCCACAGAACTGACTGTGCGCCGTGCTGACCAGAAAACACCTTTGACCAAAATCGTCATGGAGACCGGTGGACAGACGGATCTGACCGCCGAAGCATCCTACTATGGAGCAGAGCTGTCGGCGCAGGATACCTCCTTTGTCTGGAAGGTATCGGAGGAACTGGGAGAGATTTCGCCTGATGGCGTGTTTACCGCTGGAGCTGAGCCCGCAGAGGGTGAACTGACTGTGTCCTGCGGAGACCTGACCGTGACCATCCCTGTGGAACTGCGGGAAAATCCCTTTGCAGACACAGCAGACCACTGGGCGAGAGCCTATATTGCGCAACTGAACTTTGCCGAAGTCCTGCAGGGCTCTGCGGATGCCCAGGGACAGATGCGCTACCGGCCCGATGACTCCATGACCCGGCAGGAGTTTGTGGTGGCCATGGTCCGCAGTCAGAATGTAAATCTGAAGCAGTATGAAGATGTGGAACTGCCCTTTGCGGATCTGGACAGTGTCCAGAGCTGGGCGGTGGACGCCATGAAGGTGGCGTATGAGCAGGGCTGGTTTACCGGCTCCGGCAAGGACGGAGATCTTTATGCCTATCCCACCCGGACAGTGACCCGGGAGGAGGCCATGACCATGCTGGCCAGAACGATCTCCGCTTCGTCGGATTCCGATGCGCTGGAAGCTTTTGCTGATGTGGCAAAGGTGTCTGACTGGGCAAAGCCCGCCCTGACCGCCATGGTGGAGCAGGGCGTCATCAACGGCATGGACGGCAAGCTCCAGCCTCAGGGCAAGGTCACCCGGGCTCAGGTGGCAAAAATGCTCTATGCCATGAACTAAACGAAAAAGCTGACCCGGAACTCACCGGGTCAGCTTTTTTAGTTGTAGATGTTGGCGTCGTCCCGGAACAAGGTGGCGATGTGTTCCTGCAGGGCAGGAAATACCGGGTCGTGGATAAACGCCGGGTCAGCCAGAATTTGCTCCGCGGATGTTTTTGCCTGCGCCAGAACAGAAAGATCGGCGGTCAGGCTGGCGGATTTGAACTGGGGCAGTCCGTGCTGACGGCTGCCGAAGAAATCACCCGGTCCACGGAGCTTCAGGTCTTCTTCTGCAATACGGAAGCCGTCGTTGGTCTGGCAAAAGGCCTTCAGCCTTGCCAAAGTCTGCTGATTTTTGTTGCCGGAAAACAGGACGCAATAGCTCTTGTCTTTGCCACGGCCTACCCGTCCCCGGAGCTGATGAAGCTGGCTCAGACCGAAGCGATCGGCATTTTCGATGACCATCAGGGTGGCGTTGGGCACATCCACGCCCACCTCAATGACGGTGGTAGCCACCAGCACATCCAGCTCGTGCCGGGAAAATGCCCCCATGATCTGTTCCTTTTCCGCGCCTTTCAGCTTGCCGTGGAGCAGACCTACCCGCAGATCAGGGAACACGGTCTTTTGCAGGGTCTCTGCCCAGACTTCCACGGATTTCAGGCTTTCCAGCTCCGATTCCTCCACGGCGGGGCAGACCACATAGACCTGGTTGCCCGCCTGGGCGTGCTTGCGGATAAAGGCGTTGATCCGTGCCCGCATGGACTCGCCCACAAGGAAGGTGTCGATGCTCTGGCGTCCCGGAGGCAGTTCATCCAGAACAGATACATCCAGATCACCGTAGACCATCAGGGCGAGGGTGCGGGGGATAGGGGTGGCGGACATGACCAGCAGATGAGGGCTTTCTCCCTTGGCGGAAAGCGCCGCCCGCTGGCTGACGCCGAAGCGGTGCTGTTCGTCGGCGATGACCAGATCCAGTGCCCGGAAGGTCACATGTTCGGAGATCAGGGCATGGGTGCCGATGACCAGAGATACAGAGCCGTCGGCCATTGCCTCCTGTACCTGCCGTTTTTCTCCTGCCGGCATAGAGCCGGTAAGCAGGGCGCAGGAGACCCCCAGAGGAGCAAAAAGCTGAGAAAGAGACTGATAATGTTGTTCTGCCAATATTTCCGTAGGGGCCATAAAGGCAGTCTGTTTTCCGTTTTGGGCGGCCAGATAGGCTGCCGCCGCCGCCACCAGGGTCTTGCCACTGCCTACATCACCCTGAAGCAGGCGATTCATAGGCGTGCCCTTGGCAAAGTCTGCCACCAGCTCATGCATCACCCGGCTTTGGGCGTTGGTGGGTCGGTAGGGGAGGACAGACAAAAAGGCGTCCAGAGACAAATGCCCGTAAGGGGCGGTCTGTACCTGCTGTCTTCTGTTTTTCATCAGCTGAAGCCCGGCGGAAAAGAGGAAGAATTCCTCAAAGCTCAGACGCTTTTTTGCTCGAATCAGGGCGTCCCAGTCTGCCGGCTCATGGATAGAAGCATAAGCTTCTCTGGCACTGCATAGGTCATGCTCCTTGCAGACCTGCCGGGGAAGCACCTCCGGCAGATCCGCCAGACAGGCGTCCAGAGCCTGAGAAATGCACCGGGACAGGAGCTTGTTGGACAGTCCTGCAGTCAGGGGATAGATGGGCATGATACGCCGGGTGGCCTGTCCCGCCTGATCGGGACGCTCACAGACCGGATTTTGCATCTGGTATCCGGTGTAATCCCCGGTCATAGCGCCGTAAAACAGATAGGTCTCGCCGTAGTGCAGAGAATCCGCCAGATACGGCTGGTTAAAATAGACGATATTCAGCTTGCCGGTCTCATCGGCAACGGTCAGCTTGGTCAGGCTCAGACCCTTGCGGATATGGGCGGTGTGAGGCCCGCGGATGACCATGGCCTCAAAGCAGGCGGGGACGTCCGGCTCAAGGTGGTCGATGGTGGTCATTCTGGTGCGATCCTCATAGTCCCGGGGGAAATAGGAAAGCAGGTCATAGACCGTTTCTATACCCAGTTTTTGTAGCTGTTTTGCCCGGGCTGTACCCACGCCCTGCAGAGCGGTCACCGGGGAATTGAGCTTCATGGAACGCACCTCCTTTTTTGCCCATTATAGCGGATTTTTCAGCCTTCGGCAAGTCGAAACCCGGCCTGTGGGTCGGAGCAGGAAAAATCCTCCGGTTTTTTTGGGGAAAACCACAGGAATTCTATGGGAATCTTGTTGACATGAACCTGGGTTTCAGGTAAAATACAAGATGAAACAAAATGAAACCAACATATCACCCATGAAAGGAAGAATGTACATATGAAGACCAAAGCTGTTCGAATCCACGGCAAAAACGACCTGCGTCTGGAAGAGATCAACCTGCCTGAGGTTGGCCCTGACGATGTGCAGGTCAAAATTATCTCCGACTCTCTGTGCATGAGCACCTACAAAGCCGCTCTGGAGGGTGAGGATCACAAGCGCGTTCCCGACGATATTTCCGAAAATCCCACCATCGTGGGCCATGAGTTCTGTGGCGTGATCCACGTTGTTGGCGAAAACTGGAAGCATAAGTATAAGCCCGGCGACGGCTTCGCCATCCAGCCTGCCCACTTCTATAAGGGCTCTCAGCTGGCTCCTGGCTATTCCTATAAGTACTGCGGCGGCTCTTCTCAGTATGCCAATATTCCCATCGAAACTTTGCTTGCTGACTGCCTGCTGCCCTATAATTCCAAT
>JAZSAW010000077.1:0-4982 GCA_045602105.1 Candidatus Avilachnospira sp. | reverse complement strand
ACATGGCTACGATCCGACTTGGATGTACGGGGTCAGGCGATACTCATAGACGCGGATAATGGCAAAGACGATGCCCACCACCGGGATAAGACCCCAGATCAGCACCCACAGCCACATCCAGCCCATGCCCAGCAGGACACGCTTGGCCGTCTGCCAGTCCTGAAAGCAGGCAAACAGATCCATGACCTGTACTTCCTCGCCACGGGTGGTGCGGAGGTAGATCACAGACAGTGCCACAGTCAGCAGGGCAGAAATGGCCAGACCTACGCCCGGCACAACGCCAAAGAACAAAGAGCCCAGAATATCCAGCAGTGCCCCCAGCCAGACGATACCCAGCAGGCGGAAGGATTTTTTGGACAGAGATCGGAATACATTTTTATACAGCTCAGTTACCATGGTTTTCTCTCCTTTTCTCTCTTTTGTCCCAATTCAGGCTTTGTTTTCCTCGGGGACAAGGTCAAGCACGATAGACGTATGCTCTGTTTTCATTCTGGTGTACTTCACCCCGGCAGCATCCAGCATCCGCTTGGAGGCCATGTTGGCAGGGGTCTTGTCGTATTTATCCGACAGGTAGACTACCTCCCGGATACCGCTCTGGATGATGGCCTTGGCACACTCATTACAGGGGAACAGGGCAACATAGATCCGGCTTCCCCGCAGATCACGGCCGTTGGCATTGAGAATGGCATTGAGCTCCGCGTGGACCACATAGGGATACTTGGTCTGCTCCCCTTCTCTGTCCCAGGGGAATTCATCATCGGAACAGCCCTTGGGCATGCCGTTATAGCCGGTGGAGATAATGATATTGTCCGGGGACACGATACAGGCGCCTACCTGCGTACTGGGGTCTTTGCTCCGCCGTGCCGCCAGCATGGCAATGCCCATAAAGTATTCGTCCCAACTAATATAGTCTGCTCGTTTCATGGATATCCCTCCCTGATTGGAGAATACCAAAATCGACAGAAAAAGTCAATGAAAAGGAAAATAACCGTAGTCATTTCCCTCCCTTTTTGCTATGATGGTCTCGGGTCAGGCAAAAAAAGTCCCGGAAGGCGCACCTTCCGGGAAAACAGACAACGTGGGACGGGTCGTTTGTACTCGTCCTTGGTGAAGCTGTGCTTAGAATATAACAGATGTAAAACGCAAAGGCTGTCGAAACCCTGCCCCTTGAAAATTTTTCTCCCCCCTGCTAAAATAAAGCGATACTAACCCAAAGGACGGTCACTATGGAGTATTTTGCCGGACAATATGATATTGCCGTTGTAGGCGCGGGACACGCCGGTATTGAAGCCGGTCTGGCTGCTGCGCGGATGGGACTGAAGACCGTTATCTTCACCATCAATCTCGACGCTGTGGGCAATATGCCCTGCAACCCGGCCATCGGCGGAACTGGCAAGGGTCACCTTGTCCGGGAGCTGGACGCTCTGGGCGGAGAAATGGCCAGAGTGGCTGACCGGTGCTGTATCCAGTACCGTATGCTCAACCGGGGCAAAGGTCCTGCCGTCCACTCTCTGCGGGCGCAGGCTGACCGGCGGAAATACCAGCAGGAGATGAAGGCCGTTCTGGAACGGCAGAAAAATCTGGATCTGAAACAGGCCATGGTCACGGACGTCCGTCTGGAAAACGGAGCGGTTTCCGCTGTGGTCACCCGACTGGGGGCAGTCTACGCCGTAAAGGCGGTCATCCTTTGCTCCGGCACGTATCTCAACGCCCGAGTCATCACCGGAGACTGCGCCTATGATTCCGGCCCTGACGGGATGCATCCGGGACTGTTTCTGACAGAAAAGCTCAGGGATATGGGCTTGCAGATGCGCCGTTTCAAGACCGGCACTCCCCCACGGATCAATGCCCGCAGTGTGGACTTTTCCAAGATGGAAAAACAACCGGGAGACACTGTCCCTGTGCCCTTTTCCTTTTCTACCAAAGATCCGCCGGAAAATCAGGCGGTCTGCTGGCTGACCTACACCAATGAACAGACCCATGCCATCATCCGGGAAAATTTTGCCCGCAGTCCCCTGTTTAACGGCATGATCGACAGTGTGGGGCCCCGTTACTGTCCCTCCATCGAAACCAAGATCGACCGTTTCCCCGACAAGCCCCGGCATCAGCTGTTTCTGGAGCCGACCGGTCTGGATACGGATGAGCTGTATATTCAGGGTCTCAGCTCCAGTCTGCCGGAAGATGTGCAATTAAAGCTTCTGCACACCATCGCCGGTCTGGAACAGGCGGAGATGATGCGTCCGGCCTATGCTATCGAATATGACTGCATCGACCCTACGGAGCTTCTGCCTACATTAGAGGCCAAAAAAGTCCCCGGTCTGTACGGCGCAGGTCAGTTCAACGGCTCATCGGGCTACGAGGAGGCCGCCGTTCAGGGCTTTGTGGCCGGCGTCAACGCCGGACTGAAGCTTCAGGGGCGTCCCCCCATGATTTTGCAACGCTCCGACTGCTATATCGGCACGCTGATCGACGATCTGGTGACCAAGGGTACGGAAGAGCCTTACCGAATCATGACCTCCCGGTCGGAATACCGCCTCCTGCACCGGCAGGACAATGCCGATCTGCGCCTGAGCCATATCGGGCATCAGGTGGGACTGATTTCGGATGAACAGTATCAGGCGGTACAGGAAAAATACGAGGCGGTGGCCAGAGAAATGGCACGGCTGGAAAGCTGTGGCGTCTGCGAAAGCGAAGCCCTCAACGCCATGCTCATCGCCAGAGATACCGCTCCCGTCAAGGGCTCGGCCCGCATGGCGGATCTGGTACGCCGTCCGCAGGTCTCCTACGCCGACCTTGCCCCCTTTGACCCGGGACGCCCGGAACTGCCGGAAGCCGTAACGGAGCAGGTGGAGATTCAGCTAAAATACGCCGGCTATCTTGCCAGACAGGAAAAGCAGGTGGAAGAATTCCGCAAGGCGGAAAGCCGTACCCTGCCGGCAGATATGGACTATCATGCCATCAGCGGTCTGCGGGTGGAAGCGAGAGAAAAGCTCAGCTTGATTCGCCCCTTGTCCGTGGGACAAGCCAGCCGGATCTCCGGCGTCAGCCCTGCAGATGTGGCGGTACTGCTCATTTGGCTGGAACAGAATTCATAAACAAAGAGGAAACAGCCATGCTGTTTCCTCTTTGTTATTTCGGATACGCCCTTTTGTCGTCCGTAAGGCCAACAAGATAATCGACACTGGTCTTATAGTACCCGGCCAATTTAACCATAATTTCCAAAGGGATCGGTCTCTCTCCCCGTTCATATTTAGAATACAGGGATTGATCACACAACAGGTAGTCTGCCACCTGTTGCTGTGTCAGGTCTCTGTCTTCCCGCATATCCCGAATTCGTAAGCGCATATTCATCACCTGCATACAGAATACGCTAGGACAGTCCGTCCTATTGACTTTTAGGTCAAGATGTCCTAAAATATTCTTGTTGGAGGTGCAATATGCCGGATTATCAAGAAATGTATCGGAAACTGTTTCGAGCTACCGAAGATGCGATCAACACGCTGATCGCTGCACAGCAGGCGTGCGAAGATTTATATATCAAAGACACACCACCCGAACTCCATATTTTTTCTGCAAAAACCAAAGAACCCGAAAACGGATAACTCCGTTTTCGGGCTCTTTCTTATTTTTCCAAAGCGCAGATCTTATCTACCCGGCGCTGATGACGGCCACCTTCAAAGTCCGTATCCAGCCAGGTGTCCACGATCTCCAGAGCCAGCATCGTACCGACCACGCCCGCACCCAGAGCCATCATATTGGTATCGTTGTGCTGGCGGGTCATGCGGGCACTCATGACATCATGGAGCAGAGCGCAACGAACGCCCTTGACCTTATTGGCGGTAATGGACACGCCGATACCCGTAGTGCAAAGGACGATGCCCCGGTCACATTCCCCGGAAGCGACTGCCTCAGCGGCAGGAGCGGCATAATCGGGATAATCACAGCTTTCCAGAGAGTAAGTGCCGAAGTCCTTATACTCCAGACCCCGCTTTTCCAGATGCTTTTTCAGTTCTTCTTTCAGAGCAAATGCCCCATGGTCACAGGCAATGGCGATCATCACATAGTCCTCCTAAGTTTTTTCTTTATTATAGCGTTTTGGTAGAAAAATAGCAAGTGGTTGGGCTTTTGTCTAAACTGGCCTGATAAAATAATCACAAACTGACTATTTATTTAAGGCCAATTCATGCTATAATCAGGACAATGACACTTGGGAGGGATTTCCATGAACACCCGTATCTCCACAAAAAAACTGGTCCTGACCGGTCTGCTGGCCGCACTGACCTGTGTGGCCTCGGCTATTCGCATCACTGTTCCTCTGAACATTGCCGGAACAACGGCCTTTCATCTTGGCAATATCTTCTGCGCTCTGTCGGGCATCCTGCTGGGCCCCTGGCTGGGTGGCGCGGCGGCGGGCATTGGCTCTGTGCTGTATGATCTGACCAACCCGGCCTATATTTCCGAATGTTGGATCACTTTTTTGACAAAATTCGCCTACGCCATGGCCGCCGGTCTGGTGATCCGCTGGGGTCAAAAGGACTGGGGTTACTTCCGGGCTCTGCTGGCTACTACTGCTGGTGCACTGACCTACGCGGTGTTGTACCTGTGCAAAAGCTATTTCTACAGCGGTCTGCTTGTCCACGGGTTAGAGCCCGGAGCTGCGCTGGCCACAGTGGTGGGAAAACTCCCTGCCACAGCCTTTAACGCTGTTGTTGCCATGGTCATTGCGCCGGTACTGGCACTGGCTGTCAATAAGGCTCTGCAACGCCAGCATCTGTTATAATACGAAAAAATCGGTCAGCCAATGCTGACCGATTTTTTATTCTGCTTCAGGCTGTTGCAGATCCGCGTAGTCGGACAGTTCTTCCGCCTCGTAGGACACCACCTGATCTTCTTCATCCTCAGCGATCTCATCCGGCTCTTCCGCCCAACGGCAGCAGCAAGGGAACTTCTCCAGCAGTTTATCCCAGAACAGCACGATCAGC
>JAZSAW010000076.1:0-4868 GCA_045602105.1 Candidatus Avilachnospira sp. | reverse complement strand
TCACAGAACGACATGGCTACGATCCGACTTTGGCAAAACCGGAGTTTTTTACAGAGGCTGAATAGTCAGTTCGTAGGTATTTCTGCTGGTGAGCGCCTGTTCGACCTCCACGGTGTAATCAATGAACAGCCGACCGCCGTTTTCCGTCAGGTCCACGGAGACCTCTTTGGCGGTGATGGCTACCAACAGACTGCCAAAGCCCAGATCGTACAGAGCTTCGTTGCGGGCGTTTTCTTCAAAGACCATGCGGGAACGGATAGCTCCCTCCCGGGTCAGGACGATGCGGTGGGGATTGAACACCAAAAAGGTGGAGGTGACGCCCTGCGTGCCGGTCAGCTCCGTCTCCTCGTAGGAGATGGCAAATTTGCCGTTACGCCCGGTCATGATTCCCCGGGTCATCAGCTCAATGGTCTCCGGCTCCTGCTGGACATAGGCTTGTGTGCCCCGGAGAGTGATGAGGACGTCCTGTTTCATTCTCCACGCTCCAATGCCAGTTCCAGCAGTTTGTCGATCAGCTGGCTGTAGGGGATGCCACTGGCCTCAAACAGCTTGGGGTACATGGAAATAGAGGTGAAGCCGGGAATGGTGTTGATCTCATTGAACACCACTTCTCCTGCCTTGGTCACAAAGAAATCCACCCGGCTCAGACCACGGCAACCCAGAGCTTCGTAGATCTTCACGGCGGTTTCCCGCACCTGTTCTTCCGCATCGGTATCGATGCGGGCGGGAATGTAAAGCTGGGAACTGTTGGAGATGTATTTGGCTTCGTAGTCATAGAAATCCGCGCCGGCATCGATCTCACCGCAGACGGAGGCCACAGGGGTCTCATTGCCCAGAACGGCGCACTCGATCTCCTGACCGTCAATGAATTCTTCCACCAGTACCTTGCGGTCGTAGCGCAGGGCATTTTCCAGAGCCTGAATCAGCTCCTGGCGGTCTCTGGCTTTGGATACGCCCACAGACGAACCTGTTCCGGCGGGCTTGACAAAGACAGGGTAGGGGAAGTGAGCTTCCACCATCTCCGCCACAGCTTTGGAATCGTGGTCGTAGGCGGAACGGGTCGCCAGTACCCAAGCGGCCTGACGGACGCCGGCCTGATCGGCCACCAGCTTGGTCATGCACTTATCCATACAAATGGCGCTGGACGTAATATCCGGACCTACATAGGGGATGCCGGCGATCTGCAAAAGACCCTGAATGGCGCCATCTTCGCCGTTTGCTCCATGGAGGACAGGGAAGACCACATCGATGCGTTCCCGGACGACACAGTCATTTTCAAAGCTCAACAGCCCCTGACCGTGGACAGGGGAGATGGCGGCACGGCGATTGCCGTCATGATCCTGCCAGGTGCCGGCAGGAAGCATGGCGTAGTCTGTTCCGCCGAATAAGATCCAGTCACCGTCTTTGGTGATGCCAACGGGAAAGACGTTGTATTTCTCTTGGTCGATGTTGTTCAGAACGGATTCGGCAGAACGCAGAGAGATCTCGTGCTCCGGGGAGATACCGCCAAACAAAACGCAGACACTAAGCTTTTTCAAAATACCTTCCTCTTTTCTCTAACGATAACTACTATATGATATGCCAAAACACGCCGGAACACAAGTATATATTTAACAAATATTTGAGATTTTAGCAGTAGAAATTCCGCAGAAGCGGGTATATAATAGAGTAAGCGCATTAGGGACTGCTCAGTCCCCATGAAAGGAGGCAGGGCCATGCAGATGGACTTGAGCAAAAAAGAGTTCCGGCGACTGCTGGATCTGGTATATATCGGCAACTGGGTCTTGAACTCCACCCGCGGAGAAGACCGGATCGGAGACTACGATCAGGTGGAGAGTAAGCTCTTTGGCCTGTGCCGAAATGTCGGTATGGATGTGCTGGTGGACAAATGGCGTGGAGAGGATGTGCCCTCCCGGGCTTTTGCCGACGGCGGTATCCATGATGCTATTATGGATTATGAGGACACGGTGTTCTTTGAGATTCTGGCAGAGGAGCTGGCTCGGCGGGATATGGATTATCAGCCTGTGTCCCGGGAGAACTACGATGAGCTGGTCTCCCGCATGGATGATTACATCGCGGAGTTTGAGGCCAATGGCACAGATAATCTGGTGCTCAGCACAGAAGATGCATAAAAAAGCCCCGAATATCGGGGCTTTTTTGCTTTTTAATAGTTGGTGACGATCAAATGCTCTGCCTGTCGGTCATTTCTGCTGCGGACATTGTAGGTGTACTGCTTATCAAACCTCTGCACATGGAAGCCCTCGCTGTAAAGGGATTCGATGTAGGGGGTATTTTTGATGATCAGCAGGAATTTTGCCCGGGTCTTGCTCAGCAGGACTGCCAGACGTGCCTGATCCAGCTTGGTGAAGGCTGTGCCTTCGTAATCGGAAAACTCCGTATCATAGGGCGGGTCAAGGAAGATGAAGTCGTTTTTGTTGGGCTTGACGGCTTCAAAAAACTCCTCAAAATCCCGGCAGTAGATCTGGGTGTTGGCAAAAAGCGCAGTGGTTTCCGGCAGGAACAGGGCTTCGACCTTGGCAGTAAAGTCCTTTTGATTGTAGCTCATTCCACCGTAGGGGATATTGAATTCACCGGCCCGGTTGTAGCGGAACATAGAGCCGTAGCAGTTTTCACGGATAAAGAAGAAGTTGGCACCTCGCACTCCGGGAGGCAGGGTGCAACGTCCCAGATGCCAGTCGTTGTAGACGTTGCGGAAGTACAGATAATATCCGCTGGAAAGTCCTGTGACCAGATTCTCCGCCAGATCATCGGGAGAAAAGGCGCGCTTGCGGTGATGAACTGCCGTCCGCTGAAGCTTGTCCCACAGGGATCGCTTCAGCTCCCGGAGAAATTCATCGGCGGACAGGACAAGGGGATAGGGAAACAGGGAGAGAATATCCGCCGACCATTTGTCAAGCAGGTCGCAAACCTGATTTTCTACCTGCTCATCACCGGCCATAAGCCGGTCAAACAGGGACAAAAGCGCAGTTGCCCGACCACGACCCAGCTCCAGAAGTCCCTGAAAGCTCTGGGCGTAGCCCAGAAGTGCTTCCTGAAATTCGGGATTTTTCGTGCGGACCAGATGATAAAACTCCATGAGATCCCGGGAGGCGTCATTGATGGCGGCAGACTGGGGCTTGAGATGAAAATACATAGCTCCGCCACCGAAGAAGGGCTCAAGGTAACGCTCGTGGTCGGGAATCAAACCGTAGACCTGAGCGATTTCACGGCTCTTTCCGCCGGGCCATTTCAAAAGAGGCTTCATGAGGCATCCCCGCTTTCGTGTCGTTTGTTTCATTATAGCAGAGAATCGACAAAATTCCAAGCAGAACCGATTTTCTCTTGCAACAAATGTCGAAAATTGGTATACTGACTGTATGAAAGAAAGAGAGAGCTATTACGTCAGCAGGAAAAATCCGCTGACATGGATCGCAGCACTGCTGATGGTCGGCTCGGTGGGACTCCGCATCGCTATGTTCTGTGGGAAAGGAACAGACAGCACGACGATGTGGTGGCTTTGTGTCCTGCCGGTAGTAGCCAGCCTGATTTTTGTGCTGCTTATGCTTCTGGATGGAAAAGAGCATTTCTATCGTACACTTGTTCCCTTGACTCTGATGGCGGTGTACTTTGTTGCCATGCTGGTACTGCGGGGTATGCCCAAGCGGTACATATTCCTGAATGGCTTGGTATTTCTGGCATTTCTGATCTTTTATAAGCAGATAACCGCCGGTCATGTCAACCGTCCGTGGCTGTTACAGCTGATGTTCCTTGGGGCATTGCTGGTGGAGATCTACGACGGACGCTCCGCATTGACTGCCGGGCAGCTGAAGCTCTGGCTTACTTATTTGCCTGATGTGGCGGTGCTTCTGGGCGGTCTGCTGGTGACTTTCACTCTGCGCCCTCATACCGATGGAAAGTACCATCCCACATGGGGTGACCGCTCCGACGGACGCCGGGTGCGGACCTTGCCGCCTATTTCCGTGGCTACGCCTTATCTTATGGTCCACCGCAACGAAGCCAACAACTTTATCCGCGATGAGATCGAGATCTCCGACCTGGAGCGTTATGTTCGGGAAAAACGCCGGGAGGGTCTGACATCTTTTAGTATCACCCATGTGTTTATCGCGGCCTATGTCCGCTGTGTGGCCAAGTATCCTGCAGTGAATCGCTTCCTTTCCGGTCAGCGGGTCTACAGCCGTGGGGACGACATCCAGTTCTGCATGGTGGTCAAGAAGGAAATGACCCTGGAAGCTCCCGATACGGCCATTAAGCTCCATCTGTCCCCCTCGGATACAGTCTACGATGTGTACCGGAAGATGGAAGCGGCAGTAAAGGAAGTCAAGAAGGAAGAATTGGATTCCAGTTTTGACCAGACTGCCTACGTCCTGACCCTGCTTCCCGGACTGCTGTTCAAATTCGCTGTGTGGCTGTTGAAGCTTTTGGACTACTTTGGACTTTTGCCCAAGTTCCTGCTGGAGGTCAGCCCCTTCCATGGCTCGGTGTTCTTTACCTCCATGGGCTCTCTGGGTATCCCTGCCATTGTCCATCATCTGTACGATTTCGGCAATTTGCCTGCCTTTGTGGCCTTTGGCTGTAAGTACCGGCGCAATGAGATCGCCAATGATGGCACGGTCCTGCAAAAGAAGTTTATGGACATTACCTACAATCTGGATGAACGAATCTGTGACGGCTACTACTATGCCGCTGTGCTCAAGTATATGCGTCGTCTTCTGGCCGATCCGGCACGCCTGGACGTTGCCCCCGAAACCGTGGTGCAGGATATTCCCTAATCGGATGCAACAGCACCAAGGCGCACTTCGCGGTGAAGTGCGCCTTGGTTTATTCATCTGTAAAGTGCCGATTTTATA
>JAZSAW010000075.1:0-2485 GCA_045602105.1 Candidatus Avilachnospira sp. | reverse complement strand
CTATGTCCGGTATTCGGATGAGGGAGTCAGTCTGGCCGGCAATGCTCGACTGGTCTATACGGGCGAACTGGAATACTAAACTATAGAGAAAAAGCTCTCGGCAACGAGAGCCTTTTCTTGATTCACCCGACGGAGGTATCTCTATGACATTAAAGGAACTGCAGGTTGGGCAAAGCGCGAAGATTCTGCAGGTCGGCGGAAGCGGAGCATTGCGCCAGCACTTTCTGGATATGGGTGTCATACCCGGTGCAGAGGTAACATTGGTGAAGCTTGCGCCAATGGGCGACCCCATGGAACTGAGGCTCCATGGCTATGAGCTGACTCTGCGACTGGATGATGCAGGTCAGATAGAAGTGGTACAGATCGACCATGCAGAGCAGGAACAGACGGAACAGAAGGTGCGGAAAGCTCCGGTCCTCCATCCCGGACTGGGTCAAAGCGGTATCTATCATACCAAGGCCGATGGGATAGCCCTGCCTGAGAGTGAACTGCTGACCTTTGCTTTGGCGGGCAATCAAAACTGTGGCAAGACTACCTTGTTCAATCAGTTGACCGGAGCAAATCAGCATGTGGGCAATTTCCCCGGCGTTACCGTAGACCGTAAGGACGGTGGAATTCGCGGACAGAGCAATACGCTGGTGACCGACCTGCCGGGTATTTATTCCATGTCCCCTTATTCCAGTGAGGAGATGGTGACCCGCCAGTTCTTGTTGGAGGAGAAGCCCAGAGGAATCATCAATATTGTCGATGCTACCAACCTGGAGCGAAATCTATATCTGACCATGCAACTGATGGAACTGAATATTCCCATGGTGTTGGCGCTGAATATGATGGACGAGGTGCGGGAGAACGGCGGAGCTGTCCGGATCAACGAGCTGGAGAGACTGTTGGGCATACCGGTAGTGCCCATCTCCGCCATTAAGAATGAGGGTATCGGAGAGCTTGTGGATCACGCGATCCATGTGGCTCGTCATCAGGAGCGCCCCGGTCGTCAGGATTTCTGTGACCCTCTGGATCACGATGGCGCGGTACACCGTTGTCTCCACGCCATTATGCATCTGATCGAGGATCACGCCCGGCGGGTGGGTATTCCTCCGCGCTTTGCCGCAAGCAAGCTGGCAGAGGGGGATCAGGCTGTTCTGGAAAAGCTGGAATTGGATAGGAACGAACTGGATATGCTGGAGCATATCATTCAGCAGATGGAAGATGAACGCGGACTGGATCGGGCTGCCGCCATGGCAGATATGCGCTACCAGTTTATTGATAATGTTTGCAGGCAGACTCTGGTAAAACCCAGAGAATCCAAAGGACGTATCCGCAGTCAGCGTCTGGATCGTGTGCTAACGGGAAAATATACCGCTATCCTCTCCTTTGTGGGGATCATGGCACTGGTGTTCTGGCTGACCTTCGGTGTCATTGGTGTGTGGCTTTCTGACCTGCTGGAGATGGGCATAACCGGACTGACCGGTCTGGTGGACAGTCTCCTGACTGCCTACGGTCTTAATCCGGTGATTCATGACCTGTTGATCGACGGCGTCTTTAACGGCGTAGGAAGTGTTTTGAGCTTCCTGCCTACCATCATCACCCTGTTTTTCTTCCTTTCTATTTTGGAGGACAGTGGTTATATGGCTCGGGTGGCTTTTGTGATGGATAAACTTCTGCGAAAGATGGGTTTGTCCGGCAGAAGTATCGTGCCCATGCTTATTGGCTTTGGGTGCACCGTTCCCGGCGTCATGGCAACAAGGACCCTGCCCTCGGATCGGGATCGAAAAATGACCATCCTTCTGACGCCCTTTATGAGCTGTACGGCAAAAGTACCTATTTACGGCTTTTTTACCGCAGCATTTTTCCCGGAACACGGTGCGTTGGTCATGACAGCGCTTTACTTTGGCGGTATTATCGTTGGTATTCTGATGGCATTGCTGCTAAAGGGCACACTGTTTCAGGGCGAGCCTGTGCCCTTCGTGATGGAACTGCCCAACTACCGTTTCCCCGGTCTGCGCAATGTGGCACAGCTTCTGTGGGAAAAGGCCAAGGATTTTCTCACTAGAGCCTTTACGGTCATTTTTGTAGCCACTATTGTCATCTGGTTTTTGCAGAGCTTTGACCTGCGTCTGAATGTGGTGCAGGATTCTCGGGATAGTCTGCTGGCGTCTATCGCCGGGGTCATTGCGCCGGTTTTTGCCCCTCTGGGCTTTGGCAACTGGCAGATCTCCACTGCACTGATCACCGGCTTTATGGCCAAGGAGAGTGTGGTATCTACCCTGACTGTGCTGATGGGCGGGGCTTCTCCTGCCAGCTTTATGAGCCCGCTTTCTGCGGTGAGCCTGCTGGTATTTACTCTTCTGTATACACCCTGCGTGGCGGCTGTATCCTGCGTGAAGCGGGAGCTTGGAGGTAAGTGGGCAATGGCTGTTGTGGTGGGACAGTGCGCCATCGCGTGGGTGGTGGCTCTGTTGGTTCGTACGGTCGGGCTTGTTCTGGG
>JAZSAW010000074.1:0-7132 GCA_045602105.1 Candidatus Avilachnospira sp. | reverse complement strand
GATGTGCAGATCGATGATGATGGAGCCGTCGTCGCAGAAAGTGACCTTGACGCCCTTGCTCATGGCCTCCCGGCGGAGCAGATGCACCAGACCGTCGGTCATGGAACGGACAGCCATACCCTTAACGCCGAAGCAGTTGGTGGCGGCATAGCCTGCCAGATTGGTATATACATCACTGTCCACTGCAATCAGACCCAAGTCTGTAGAAAGACGAATCATACAGGAACCTCCTTAAATTCAAATGCGCATAGTTTTGTTTCTATATTGTAACCGATTTGAGAAAAAAGCACAAGAGGGAAAATGGGAAAAGTGCCCTGAGGAGGCAAAAAAGCATAGAAACCCGATCCATGGCAAGACTGCACACCCTTCCTCGAATGTATATCATACCCGTTACCCGGACAGCCAGCTCAGAAACGGAGCCCTCACGGCACACGCGGAGATCCGCTTAATGCTGCTCGGTTCCCCGCCTGACATGGTTCACGGGACCGCGTTGCGTAAGACCGTTTCCTCAACACCGCTTATCCGGGGCAGACGGTACGATATACACCCTCAGTCGGGAATTCATCCCTGCTATAGCGGATTGCAGGCAACAGGACACCGCTAACTCCCCGACTAGTGCAGCCTTGCCATGGATCGGGCCATGGCAAAGCCTATGAATTTGTATAGACTCAGAGCTTGCTTTCTACAAAAGCCACCAGCTCACCGATGGTGGTGATCTTTTCTTCCAGCTCCAGCTCAACGCCCAGTTCGTCTTCCAGATCCATGACCATTTCCACGGTATCCAGAGAGTCGATACCCAGGCTTTCAAAGGTGGTCTCAGCGGTGATCTCGTCCTTGGAGATGTCCAGCTGACCGGCCAGATAATTGGCGATTTTTTCAAACATGATCGATTCCTCCGTCATAATTTGACATTGTCGGGGAGACCCCTGTAACGTATGATACGGATTTTTACCGGAATGTCAAGCAGAATTTTCAGCTTAGCTCAGGAAGTCCCGGAGCTTCTTGCTGCGGCTGGGATGCCGTAATTTTCTCAAAGCCTTGGATTCGATCTGCCGGATACGCTCCCGGGTAACATCGAATTCCTTGCCCACTTCTTCCAGAGTGTGGGACTTGCCGTCCACCAGACCAAAACGCATCCGTAGGACCTGTTCTTCCCGGGGAGTCAGGGTGGTCAGCACCTCCTCCAGCTGTTCCCGCAGAAGGGCGTAGGAGGCGGCTTCGGCAGGCTGGGAGGCCTCGGCATCCTGAATAAAATCTCCCAGATGGCTGTCCTCTTCTTCGCCGATTGGTGTTTCCAGAGAAACAGGCTCCTGCGCGATCTTGAGTATTTCTTCCACCCGGCTGACTTCCAGCTTCATCTCCTGGGCGATCTCAGCGGCGGAGGGCTCACGACCAAGGGTCTGCACCATGGAATGGGCAGTACGGATGACCCGGTTGATGGTCTCTACCATGTGTACAGGGATACGGATCGTCCTTGCCTGATCGGCAATGGAGCGGGTAATGGACTGGCGAATCCACCATGTGGCGTAGGTGGAGAATTTATAGCCCTTGGCATAGTCAAATTTTTCCACAGCCTTCAGCAGTCCCAGATTGCCCTCCTGAATCAGATCCAGAAGCTGCATACCACGGCCGGCATATCGCTTGGCGATGGATACCACCAGCCTGAGGTTGGCTTCCACCATTTTCTGCTTGGCGATCTCATCACCCTCAGCCATACGCTTGGCGATCTCCAGCTCCTCCTCAGCAGACAGCAGAGGAATTTTGCCGATCTCCTTTAGGTACATCCGCACGGGATCATCCAGCTTGAGGCTGTTGTCTGTCAGGACATCTTCAGGTGCTTCAGTAGGATCGGGCAGGTCTTCATCATCCAGAGTTTCCAGCTCTGCCTCTGAGGGAAGATCGGCATCATCCAGTTCCAGAACGTCTGCCACATCGATCTCAATATGATGGGCGTCCAGCAGGTCGTAGAACTGTTCAGTCTGCTCCTCTGTGGCCTCTACAGCGTCCAAAGCATCGATCAGAGGCTTGGAGGCGATCTTTCCGGCCTGCTTTGCCTCAGTCAGCAGGGTCAGGAGCTTTGCCTGGTTTTCTTCGCTGAGCTTCATACCGGCCAGCACTTCCTTAGTTTTCTCCATTGGGTCAACCTCCATATCGTTTTTTATCTTTCAGCCGGGCGTGCATGGCTGCCAGAGCGTCTTCCCCGGTCTGGAGGGTTTTTTCGTATTCTTCCCGGATGATTCCGGCGCAGTCCTGCGCCACCTGATCGGAGACCAGATCCCGGTAGCGTTCCGGCAGGGAAGTGAGATGGCTCATTTCTCCGGCAGAGAAATCTTCCTGCAGGCTGGCCAGAGAAACCGGGCGTTGCTGCTGCCAAAGGGACTGAAGAAGCCGGAATGCTTTGCCCAACACAGGGGAGGAGAACTGTTCCGGCAATACCCGAAGGGTAGGGAACAAACTGGGGTCTTTCAGCACCTGCGTCAGCAGTTGTTCCTCAGCCCGCGCGGAGCGGGGATTTTCGTAGTACAGTCCCTTAGTCCGGGGCTGGATCTGGGTACGTACATCCAGATCCGCCTGTTCCTGCCGTTTTTGCTCCCGCTGACGGCGCCGTTTGTAGGCTCTGTCCACCTCATGGCGCATGGCGTCGGCAGTGATACCGGCGACCTCCGCTGCACGGCCGGCATAGACCTCCCGGCTGACGGCGCTGGGGAAGGTGGAGATGAGCTGAGCAGCCTCCCGCAGGAAGCTTACCCGCTGTTCATCCTCGTTCAGGTCGTATTTGGATCGCAGACTGGTCAGCCGGTACTCCGCCTGATTCTCCGACTGCTCCAGAAGGACCTTAAAGCGGTCAGCACCGAATTTTTTCAAAAACTCATCCGGATCTTTTGCCCCCTGCATCCGCAGGATCTTCACCTGCAGACCGGCCTTTTCCAGAATGGGAATGGCACGGCGGGTAGCATCCTGCCCGGCAGTATCACCGTCATAGGTCAGCACCACCTGTGTGGTGTACTTGGCCAGAAGCTGAGCGTGTTCTTCAGTCAGGGCAGTGCCCAGAGAAGCCACGGCGCAGTCAAAACCGTACTGGTGCAGAGTGATGGCATCCAGATAGCCTTCTGTCAGGATAATGCGCCCCTGTGGGCTCTTTCGGGCGATATTCAGGGCAAAAAGGTTTTTCCGCTTATTGAAAATGATGGTTTCGGGAGAGTTGAGATATTTGGGTTTGGAATCGTCCAGTACCCGCCCGCCAAAGCCGATGATATTGCCCCGCACATCGATAATGGGGAACATCAGCCGATTGCGGAAACGGTCATAGAGACTGCCTTTCTGGCTTTTCAGCACCAGTCCGGCATCCAGCAGTTCTTCCTTGGTATACCCTTTTTTCGTCATGGTATCCAGAAGGCCAGACCATCCGTCGGGCGCAAAGCCCAGTCCAAAACGGGTGACGATGCCTTTGGACAGCCCGCGCTTGGCGATATATTCTCTGCCGGCTTGTCCGGCGGGACTTTCCAACTGCTGGTGGAAATAGCGGGCGGCTTCCTTACACAGAGCTCGCAAGCGTTCTTGTTTGCGGTATGTAGACTGGTGTTCCTGATCCTCCGGTACTTCCATGCCGGATTTTTTCGCCAGAAAACGGACTGCATCGGGGAAATCCAGACCCTCAACTTCCATAATGAAGTTTACCGGTCCTCCGCCCTTGTGACAGCCGAAGCAGTAGTAGATATTCTTATCCGGGGAAACGGAAAAGGATGCGGTCTTTTCACTGTGAAACGGACAAAGACCGAACAGGTTACTGCCCTTACGGGTCAGGGCTACATATTGTCCCACCACATCCTCAATGGGATTGCGGGCAGAAAGCTCATCGAGAAAAGAAGGGGGAAATGCCATGGAAGCACCTCCTTTCTAAAGGTAGGTCACCGAACGTGCCATGCGCTGGGGATAAACAGATTTTCGTAGGTATAGACGGCGTATTTATCGGTCATACCGGCGATATAATCGCAGATGACCCGGGAAATACCCTCAAAATCCAGTTGGGGAATAAAGTCCGGGGGAAGCGCCTCCGGGTGTTTGCTGTAATAGAGATACAGCTCCTGAATGATGCCTCTGGCCTTGGATTCCTCTCCCTTGGCTACGGGATTGCGGTAGATCCGTTCAAAGAGAAAGTCCCGCAGAGCGTCCATGGCACTAGCCACTTCCGGACGCATCCCCAAAACGCCTGTGTCAAGGGTGTTGTTTACCATGTCGCAGACCAGAGTATTGATACGCTCCTTGTGGCTGTCGCCCAATATGTAGGAGATCTCCCGGGGAATGTCCTCATTGGAAAGGATACCCGCCCGGATGGCGTCGTCAATATCGTGATTGATGTAGGCGATTCGGTCGGAGACCCGGACGATCTGACCCTCCCAAGTTTCGGGAATGTCAGGGCCGGAGTGTCCTAGAATACCCATACGGACCTCGTAAGTCAGGTTAAGTCCCTGTCCGTCCTTTTCCAGATGATCCACCACCCGCAGAGACTGCTGATTATGGCGGAACGGCTCACCGGTGACTTCCGACAGGGCGACTTCTCCGGCGTGACCAAAGGGCGTATGACCCAGATCGTGACCCAAAGCGATGGCCTCAGTCAAATTCTCATTCAGGCGCAAGGCACAGGCGATGGAGCGGGCGATACGGCTGACCTCCAGCGTGTGGGTCATACGGGTGCGATAATGATCGCCCTCCGGCTGAAGAAAGACCTGAGTCTTATGCATCAGTCGGCGAAAAGCCTTGCTGTGGACGATTCTGTCCATATCCCGCTGGTAGCAGGTACGCATTTCGCTTTTCGGTTGGTCAAAGGCACGGCCTTTGGTTTCGGCGGACTTCTGCGCCTTGGGGGACAGGGTCGTATATTCCAATGCTTCCAGTTGTTCCCGAACAGTCATCTGATCACCTCTGATCTATTTAACAGAAAAATATGTCCAAAAAATGACCCAACAGAAAAGTTTTTGTTACAGGGCAAAGGCGCGGTACTCCTGCCCGGTGACCATGCCTTCCAAAGTTCCGGCGGAAATGTCCACTACCCGGGCAAGAAACTCCTCTGTGCGCCCGTGGGGGGTCAAAACTTCCAGCTCCACATCCGCGCCGAACTGGGTGTCCCGCAGGATACCCTCATAACGCTCGATCTCCTGCTTCATCCGCTCGTACCAGCTGTAGGGGACAGGGAGATAGATCACATCCCAAAGACGTTTCATAGCCTTACCGGCGGCATCTACGGCGATCTTTGCGCCCTTGGCGTAAGCCCGGACCAGACCGCCTGCGCCCAGAAGTACACCTCCAAAGTACCGGGTCACCACACAGCAGACATTGTAGAGTTCCTCTCTCTGCAAAACCTGCAGAGTAGGCATGCCGGCAGTTCCTCCGGGCTCTCCGTCGTCAGAAAAACGGGTAGGGCCGTCCTTGATGATATAGGCATAGACATTGTGGGTGGCGTCCCAGTACTGTTCCCGCATCTTTTTGATGCAGGCCAGTGCCTCTTCTTCGGTTTCCGTGTGCCAGATATGGCCAATAAAGCGGGAACGCTTCTCCACAAATTCATCCACTGCATCCTTGGCGGGAATCAGATATTCGTCCATGGACATCACCTCAGACCAAATAAGCCCGGAGCTTGCCGTAAAGGGCGTCGTCACAGATGGACTCCACCCGGATGCCGTCGGCCTCATACTCTACGGACAGCACCTTGGCCTGAGAGTGGAGGGTGTCTACCATACCGCCCATGGAATAGGGGAGCAGGAACACGGCCTTGTGCAGACCCTTGTCCAGATTTTTTTCAATAAGCGACAGGAGCTTGTCCATATTCATGCCGGACTTGGCGGAGATGGCAAGGCAGTTTTCTCCCCGGGGAATATCGTCATCGTCTACCAGATCGGCCTTATTATAGCAGGAAATTACCGGAATACCGGGTTTGGCCAGCTGGGAAATAAGCTTCTCCACCACCTGAATGTGGTTATCCCGCTCCGGGTCGGAAGCATCGATGACGTGCAGGAGCAGGTCGGCATATTCCAGCTCTTCCAAAGTAGCCTTGAAGGCCTCCACCAGATGGTGGGGGAGCTTGGCGATAAAGCCGACGGTGTCGGACAGCAGAACATCCTGGGTGTCGGACACGGTAAGCTGACGGGTGGTGGTATCCAGGGTGTCAAACAGCCGGTTGTTGGCGGGGATGCCCGCTCCGGTCAGGTGATTGAGCAAAGTGGATTTACCGGCGTTGGTATAGCCCACAATGGCGACCACAGGCACAGAATTTTTGATGCGCCGTTCCCGCTGTACGCCACGGACCTTCCGCACTTCCCGCAGTTCTTCCTCCAATTTCTGAATGCGTCTGGGAATCAGTCGGGGGTCGGTCTCCATCTGAGTCTCACCGGATCCTCTTGTACCGATACTGCCTTCCTGCCGTTCCAGATGGGTCCACATACCGGTCAGGCGGGGCAGAAGATATTTATATTGTGCCAGCTCCACCTGCAGGCGACCCTCACGGGTCTTGGCGCGCTGGGCGAAAATGTCCAAGATCAGACCGCTGCGATCCATTACCATGACGCCGGTCATGCTCTCCAAAGCCCGCTGCTGAGAGGGGGAGAGGTCATTGTCAAACAGCACCAGATTGGCGCCGGTGGTCTCCAGAAGCTGCCGGACTTCCTCCACCTTACCCTCGCCGATAAAGCTGTGGGGATCGGGCGCGGGACGGTTTTGCAGGACCTTTGCCACACATTCTCCGCCGGCGGTCTCCAGAAGAGCTTCCAGCTCGTCCAGCGTCTGCTCCGTGGCGTTTTCCTCTCGGGAAAAGATGCCTGCGTTAAGACCCACAAGTACGGCTTTTTCGATCTCCTTTTTCTCCAAAGGTTCCATAATTTCTCCAAAATATTTGCTGAAATAGAAAAAAGCCCGCACCGATTGGGTGCGGGCGATGGCGATTACTTCAGGCCGTATTTCTTGTTGTAACGATCAACACGTCCACCAGTGTCAACCAGCTTCTGCTTGCCGGTATAGAAAGGGTGACACTTGGAGCAGATTTCGACCTTGATGTCCTTCTTGGTGGAGCCGGTCTCGATCACTTCGCCGCACGCACAACGAATGGTGGTCTGCGTATAGTTGGGATGGATGCCTTCCT
>JAZSAW010000073.1:0-2412 GCA_045602105.1 Candidatus Avilachnospira sp. | reverse complement strand
ACGGCGATCATATCCAGACCCACAGAGCACACGCAGGTCATGGCCTCCAGCTTTTCCAGAGTCAGCACGCCCGATTGGGCGGCGGCGATCATGCCCTCGTCCTCGGACACAGGGATAAACGCGCCGGACAGTCCGCCAACGCTGGAGGACGCCATGACACCGCCTTTTTTCACGGCGTCATTGAGCAGAGCCAGAGCGGCGGTGGTGCCGTGGCAGCCACAGACCTCCAGACCCATGGCCTCCAGAATACGGGCGACACTGTCACCCACAGCGGGGGTAGGGGCTAAGGACAGGTCTACCACGCCAAAGGGCACGTCCAGACGGCGGGAGGCCTCCTGTGCCACCAGCTGACCCATGCGGGTGATGCGGAAGGCGGTCTTTTTGATGGTCTCCGCCACCACGTCCAGAGGCTGACCCTTACATTCCTGCAGGGCGTGGTACACAACGCCCGGACCGGAGACACCTACATTGATGACGGTCTCCGGCTCGCCGACGCCATGGAACGCGCCGGCCATAAAGGGGTTGTCCTCCACGGCGTTGCAGAAGACCACCAGCTTGGCGCAGGCCATACCGCCACGGTCTGCCGTAAGGCTGGCGGCTTTTTTGATGCTCTCACCCAGAAGCCGGACGGCTTCCATGTTGATGCCGGCTTTGGTAGAGCCCACATTGACACTGGAGCAGACGATGTCTGTTTCCGTCAGGGCTTCGGGGATAGCGGCGATGAGCCGGCGATCGCCGGAGGTCATACCCTTTTGGACAAGGGCGGAAAAACCGCCGATAAAGTCCACCCCGCAGGCCTTGCCCGCCCGGTCCATAGCCAGAGCAAAGGGGACGAAATCTTCCGTCTGGCACGCCCCGGCTACCAGAGCCATGGGCGTCACGGAGATTCGCTTGTTGACGATGGGGATGCCCAGCTCCTTTTCCATGCGCTGGCAGGTAGGGACGAGATTCTGCGCGCTTCGGCAGATCTTATTATAAATCTTTTCCGCGCAGGCTTTGGGGTCGGGGTCGGCACAGTCCAGCAGGGTGATGCCCATGGTGACCGTGCGAATATCCAGATGCTGATGGGAGATCATGTTGACCGTATCCATGATATCCGAGTGATTCAGACGCATGAGATCCCTCCGTTTCTGTCAGATCCGGTGCATGGCATGGAAGATGTCTTCCTGCTGGATGCGGATGGACAGACCGGTCTCGGCCTCCTTCTGGCGCAAAGCGTCCGCGATCTGGTCAAAGGTCTTGTCGCTTTTGGACGTGTCCGTCAGCATGATCATGGTAAAGAAATTGTCCATGACCGTCTGGCTGATGTCCACGATATTCACCTGCATCCCTGCCAGCAGGGTGCAGATCTCACTGATGATGCCGACCCGGTCAAGGCCGACTACGGTGATAATGGCTTTCATGGGTGACCTCCGATCAATAGGCCAGCTTGTCGGTCAGCCACTGCTTCAGCTCACTGATGGGCACACGGACCTGCTCCATGGTATCCCGGTCACGGATGGTGACGGCGTTGTCGGCAGGGGTGTTGTCATCGCCCACAGTCTGGAAGTCCACGGTGATGCAGTAGGGCGTGCCGATCTCATCCTCCCGGCGGTAACGCTTGCCGATAGAGCCGGCTTCGTCGTAGTCCACCATGAAGTCCTTCTGGAGCATATGGTAAATTTCCGTGGCCTTGGGGCCCAGCTTCTTGCTCAGAGGCAGAACGGCGGCCTTGAAGGGCGCAAGAGCGGGATGGAAATGCATGACCACACGGATGTCGTCCGCGCCGTTCTTATCCTGACCAACCACTTCTTCGTCATAGGCTTCCACAAGGAAAGCGAGGGTGACACGGTCAGCACCCAGAGAGGGCTCGACCACGTAGGGGATATAGTGCTCGTTCTTCTCCTGATCGAAGTAGGTCATATCCACGCCGGAGGTCTTCTGGTGCTGGCTCAGGTCGTAATCCGTCCGGTCAGCAACGCCCCACAGCTCGCCCCAGCCGAAGGGGAACAGGAACTCGAAGTCCGTGGTGGCCTTGGAGTAGAAGCACAGCTCCTCGGGGTCATGATCCCGCAGACGCAGGTTTTCGTCCTTGATGTTCAGGCCAAGGAGCCACTGATGGCAGTAGTTACGCCAGTACTGGAACCATTCCAGATCCGTGCCGGGCTGGCAGAAGAACTCCAGCTCCATCTGCTCGAACTCACGGGTACGGAACGTGAAGTTGCCGGGAGTGATCTCGTTGCGGAAGCTCTTGCCGATCTGGCAGACGCCGAAAGGCAGTTTCCGGCGGGTGGTGCGCTGGATGTTATTGAAGTTGACAAAGATGCCCTGCGCGGTCTCGGGACGCAGATACACGGTGTTCTTGGCGTCCTCGGTGACGCCCTGGAAGGTCTTGAACATCAGGTTGAACTGGCGGATGTCGGTGAAGTTATG
>JAZSAW010000072.1:0-2389 GCA_045602105.1 Candidatus Avilachnospira sp. | reverse complement strand
GAAGAAGGTCTTGGGATCGGTGTCCACCAGAATGTTGCCGGCATCCATGAAGATGACCCGGCTGGCCACTTCCCGGGCAAAGCCCATTTCGTGGGTGACCACAACCATGGTCATACCTTCCTCGGCCAGCTGCTGCATAACATGGAGCACCTCGCCAACCATTTCGGGGTCCAGGGCGGAGGTGGGTTCGTCAAACAGCATGACCTCCGGCTCCATGCACAGGGCGCGGACAATGGCCACGCGCTGCTTCTGACCGCCGGACAGCTGGATGGGATAGGCGTTGGCACGGTCGGCCAGACCTACGCGCTCCAACAGGGACAGCGCCAGCTTTTCGGCGTCTTCTTTTTTCATGCCCTTGACCTGAATGGGGGCCAGGGTCATGTTGTCCAGAATGGTCATGTGGGGGAACAGGTTAAAATGCTGGAACACCATACCCATTTTCTGACGGTGCTCGTCAATGTTCAGCTTGACCATCTTTCCCTGCTCGTTGCGGATCTTCTTTTTGGTGATGTCCACACCGTTGAAAATGATAGCGCCGCCGGTGGGTTCTTCCATCAGGTTCAGACTGCGGAGGAAGGTGGACTTGCCGGAGCCGCAAGGGCCGATGACCACGACCACTTCGCCGCGGCGAATGTCGATATTTACACCGTCCAGAGCCTTGATGGCGCCTTTGTTGTAATGCTTTTTCAGACCGGAGACCTGAATGAGAATGTTATCGTTTGTTGCCACGGCTCATCCTCCTCTCGAAGTGCGCGATGGTCTTGGACGTGGGGAAACACAGGCAGAAATACAGCGCCGTTGCCACCAGCAGGGGTTCCATGATCAGGTAAGTGGCGCCCTTGACCGACTGGACCACTGCCATGATGTCCTGCACACCGATGGTGTAGGTAACGGCAGATTCCTTGATGATGACCACGAACTCGTTGGCGATGGCGGGAAGAATGTTGCGGATCGCCTGGGGCAGAATGATAAAGCGCAGGGTCTGGTTCTGGTTCAGACCCAGGGAACGGGCCGCTTCGCTCTGACCGCCGTCAATGGACTGAATACCGGAACGAATGATCTCGCACAGATAAGCGCCCGAGTTCATGCCCAGCGCCACCACGCCGGGGAAAAACCGGTGAAACTTGGTGATGCCAAACAGGGAGAAGGTGGGCAGATCGATCACGCCGAAAATACCGTAGTAAATAACGGCGATCTGAACGATGACGGGGGTAGAACGGAGAATCTCCACGTAGGCAGTGGCCAAAAAGGACAGGGGGTTGAACTTGCTCAGGGTGGTCAGAACGCCGGGACCCCGCAGATGGCCCTCTTTGTCCAGCCCGAGGAAACGGAGGGGACGGATGTCGCTCATGCGCATCAGCGCCAGAACGATACCCAGCAGAGCGCCCACGACCACCGTGCCGATAGACAGCATGACGGTGATGGCAAGACCCTGTCCAAACATCTCCGCATAGCCGGACAGCTTGGCAAAGTTTGAAAGCTTAATGAGGCCTCCCATAGATTTGAGGCTCCTTTCTTTTTCCGATTATACACAGGAAAACCTTCCCGGCAAAAGCCGGGAAGGATTCCAAAAGCACGGTTATTGATAGAATGGATTATTCTTCGATCAGACCCTCGAAGATATCGCCGGAAGCCTGCTCCAGAGCGGTGGCCACATACTGGGAGAAGGAACCGTCGTCGATGCAGGCGGCGATGGCCTTGTTCACGCCTTCCAGCAGAGCCTCGTTGCCCTTCTTGACACCAACGGCATTGCCCTCGACCTCATAGGGAACTTCGCAGACGATGTGCAGATCGGGATAGTTGACCTGATAGGCAACCGCCACGTCCCACTCAACGTAACCGCCGTCCAGCTTGCCGGAAACCAGCTCGGCAATGATGTCGGTGGCCTTGGTCAGGGTGACGATGTCGGTGTCGGGGCTGTACTGCTGGGCCAGATCCATCTGAATGGTACCGTTCTGAGCGCCGACGGAGATGCCGGGAGTGTTGGCAGAAGCCAGATCGGTGAACATGTCAGCCTTGCTCTTCACGGTGATGAAGGCCTGACCGCCCTCGTAATAAATGTCGGAGAAGTCCATGCTCTCAGCGCGGTCGGGGTCGGGAGAGATACCGGCGACACCCAGGTCCACGGAACCGTTGGCCAGCTCCAGCAGGACGCCGTCAAAGTCCATGGGGATAATCTCCAGCTCCAGCTTCAGGTAATCGGCGATGTACTTGATCAGAGCGATGTCAAAACCAGCCAGCTCAGCGGTGCCGTCGGCGCCGATGGCATAGAACTCATAGGGAGCGTAGTCGGGGCTGGTAGCCACGGTCAGAACGCCGGGGGTAATGGTCTTGTAGGGATTATCTGCTTCGGGTTCGTTGCCACAGGCGCACAGGCTCAGCAGCATGG
>JAZSAW010000071.1:0-10461 GCA_045602105.1 Candidatus Avilachnospira sp. | reverse complement strand
CTCCCGGTCAAGCTCCTCCTGAGAGATAAAATGGACTGTGGTGTCGTAATCGGCAAAATAGTCGGGCATGGTCTTGATCTCCCGCTCGATGCGGGCAAGGTCAGCCTCCGGCTCAGCCACCACATAGCAAAGCCGGGTGTGCTTTTCTCTGGTGGTGAGGTCGGGGTTTTCGCCCCGGCGCACCTGCTCCAAAGCCTTTTCCACAGGGATGGTATACTGTCTGGCGTCCCAGACGCCCTCTACCCGGCGAATGGCATCGGAATGACCCTGACTGACGCCTTTTCCCCAGAAGGTGTAGGTCTTGCCCTGAGGCAGAACGCACTGCCCCCAAAGCCGTTGGAGGCTGAACAGACCCGGATCCCAGCCGACGGAAAGCAAGGCTACCTTGCCGGAAGCCCGGGCACTGCGGTCGCAGGCGTCAAAGTGGGCAGGGATCTGAGCGTGGGTGTCAAAGCTGTCTACCACATTAAAATATTGGGCATATTCCGGGGTCTGCCGGGGCAGGTCTTTGGCAGAGCCACCGCAGAGGATGAGCACATCCAGCTGATCCCGGAGCTCCGGGAGCTTATCTGCGGAGAAAAGGGGCGTGCCCGGCAAGGCATTGCGGACACTTTGGGGGTCACGGCGGGTGAACACCGCCGTCAGCACCATATCCGGATTGTGGCGCAGGGCAAGCTGAACGCCCCGACCCAGATTGCCGTAGCCCAGAATACCAACACGAATTTGTTCCATAGGGATTCCTCCAGTTCTTTATCCCAGCATGGTTTCCATATTGTACCGTCCGGCGGGCTTACCCAGCAGGTATTCCGCCGCCACTACCGCACCCTCGGCAAAGAGCATCCGGTCATGAGCCTCGTGCTTCAGGGTGATGGTCTGAGTGCCGGTAGACACCAGCACTTCATGGATGCCCACCACATTGCCAAGGCGCAACGAGTGGATGCCGATCTCTTCCTTGGTGCGCTTGCCGTTTTCGGGACGGCCGATGTTATAGGTAGCTTCAGGGCGGACGGACTTGATGCCGTCAGCCAGCATCAGGGCAGTTCCGCTGGGGACATCCAGCTTCTGGTCGTGATGGGTCTCTACGATCTCGATTTCCGCATCCGGGAAGGTTTGGGCAGTCTGCTTGGCAAGCCGGACCAACAGGGCGATGCCTACGGACATATTGCCCGCGTGGAATACCGGGATTCGAGTAGTGGCAAGGTCGATGCGTGCCTTTTCTTCCTCCGTGTGACCGGTCGTGCCGATGACCACAGGCAAATTCCGGTTCTCGGCATAGTCCAGCAGGGCGAAGATCGCCGTGTGATGGGAAAAGTCGACGATCAGGTCTGCCGTGCCCTGAAAATCCGTCAGGGCGTTATACTCCTGCCGGGCAGGATCGGTGACCAGCTCCGGGCTGACAGCAGCCACGACGGTATGCTTCTGAAAGGCTTTCAGCAGATTTTGTCCCATGCGCCCGGTAGCGCCGTGAATGATGACGTTCATCCTCAGACCTCCAGTCCCTGTGCCCGCATGGCGCGGAGCAAACGCTGATGATTGGCCTCCTCCATGGGAGTCAGAGGCAGGCGGAGATAGTTCTCACAGAAGCCCAGAGCAGCCATGGCCGCCTTGGCGGGGATGGGATTGACCTCGCAGAACAGGGCGTTGGTCAGCTCCAGCAGGTCACACTGCATCCGGGCTGCGCCGGCAACATCACCGGCAAAGAATTTCCGGCAAAGCTCCGCCGTCTGCCGGGGCAGAACGTTGGACAGCACAGAGATCACGCCCTTGCCACCCATGGCCATAATGGGCACGATCTGGTCGTCGTTGCCGGAGTAAATATCCAGTCTGTCGCCCACCAGAGCTCTGGTCTCCACCACCGAGGAAATATTGCCGTTGGCCTCCTTGATGGCGCGAATGTTGGGATGCTCCGCCAGCTTGGCATAGGTGGCGGGCAGGATGTTACAGCCGGTACGGCTGGGGACATTGTAAAGAATCAGGGGCTTGGTGGAAGCATCGGCAATGGCGTTATACATGGCGACCAGACCGTTCTGGGTAGCCTTGTTGTAGTAGGGGGTCACCACCAGACAGGCATCCACACCGGCTTCACAGGCGTGCCTGGTCAGTTCGATGGCGTAGGCGGTATCGTTGGAGCCCGTGCCGGCAATGACCGGTACACGACCGGCAGTGCGTTCCACCACAAAGGAAATGGCGTCCCGATGCTCGGCGTCAGACAGGGTAGAGCCTTCACCGGTAGTCCCGCAGACCACCAGACCGTTGACGCCTTCTTCAATCTGCCAGTCTACCAGACGGCCAAATTGCTGAAAATCGATACCCTTTTCGTTCAGGGGGGTCACCAGTGCAGTGGCGACGCCTTGGAAAATCGGTTGATTGGACATAATATTGCTCCTTTCCTCACAACAAAAAAGCAACCGACTGCGTGTCGGCTGCTGATACTCCGGTATGACGAATCCTCCGGTGAATCACCGCAGATCCCACGCCAGAAAAGTAGCCCTCCGCATTTGCGACAGTCAAGGGGATGTTCTCCCATTGCCCAGAGTGACCTTACACCTCAGTCCTCTTCGGCGGTGATCCCTTTCCTGCCCAGCCCAGACCTGTGAAGCCCTCCCGCTGCGCAATACTGATGATTCCCCGCGCCTCTACTCTCTTGTTGAATTTGAAAAGATTCTACCATTCTTTCCTTCGTTTGTCAATGGCTTTTGCGCCAAAAAAGGAACGGCATATAGCCGTTCCTTTTTGAGGTTATCGGTCTTCGCGGAAATAGGGCAGACCCAGATGTGCCGGGGGCTGATTTTCCCGCTTCTTTCGCATACTGACCAAAATCAGCACAAGGATGGTGGCCAGATAGGGGAGCATATTGAACAGCTCCTGAGAGCTTCTGGTGAGCTTCAAAATCATCAGGGAGTCCTGAGGCAGACCCAGAAGGTCGATGATCATCTCCCGGAGGGTGGAAACGTACATATACAGCCAGGTCAGGAAGCCAAAGAGGTAAGCACCCCAGATGGCACTCATGCTCCGCCATGTGGCGAAGATGACCAGAGCCACAGCCAGCCAGCCCAGAGCCTCGATGGTGCCTTCACTGGCCCATGTGCCCTTGATGTAGTCCATGGTGTAGTACAGACCGCCAAGGCCGGAAATGCCTGCGCCCACACAGGTGGCCAGATACTTATACCGGGTGACATTGATGCCGGCGGCGTCAGCCGTGGCGGGATTTTCACCCACAGACCGCAGGTTCAGTCCCATACGGGTCTTGTTCAGGAAGAAGTGCATCAGGATGGCAAGGACGATGGCCAGATAGACCATGAAACCATGACTCAGGAAGATCTGTCCAAACCAGCTCATATTGGATGCACCGGGCAGACACGCACGATAAGCGCCGGAGGTGGTAGCCACGGAGATCTGACCGACACCGCCTGCCATGGTGTTCAGCGCGCCACCGAAGAAGTTGGCGACACCGCTGCCAAAGATGGTCAGGGTCAGGCCGGTGACGTTCTGGTTGGCCCGCAGGGTGATGGTCAGAAAGCTGTAGATCAGACCGCCCAGAGCCGCCGCCAGAAACGCGCAGATGAAGCTGATGAGGATACAGACAAGGGGAATGGGGTCAGCCACAGCGTTTTCGTAGGCAAACGCGCTGGCCAGACCGGCGATACCGCCCAGATACATGATGCCGGGGACGCCCAGATTGAGGTTGCCGGATTTTTCCGTCAGGATCTCACCCAGTGCGCCGTAGAGGATGACCGTGCCAAAGATGATGGCGGAGATAAACAGTTTGATCATTTGTTCTCAGCCTCCTTCTTTTTCCGGATGATGATGCGGTAGCTGATGAAGAACTCACTGGCAATGATGCAGAACAGGATGATGCCGGTGATGACCTGAGAAGCAAAGTCGTTGAGCTGGAAGTCCGTGGCGATCTGAATAGCGCCCTTTTCCAGAAATACCAGCAGGAAGGAGATCAGGAGCATGACAAAGGTGTTGAACTTTGCCAGCCACGCCACGATGATGGCGGTAAAGCCCCGTCCGCCGGCAGTGGAGGTGGAGATGGTGTGGCTCGCGCCGGCTACGGCGATGAAGCCCGCCAGACCGCAGATGGCGCCGGAAATGGCCATGGTGCGGATAAAGACCCATGCGGGCTTGATGCCGGCGTACCGGGCGGTGCGCTCGCTTTCACCCAGCACGGAGATCTCATAGCCCTGCTTGGAATATTTTAAGTACAGATACATACCCACAGTCAGTGCCATGACGATGATGACATTGAGGGCAAAGCTTGTGCCGAACAGCTCCGGGAACCAGCCCAGCTTGGTCTCCCGGTTGATGACGCCTACGGTGTTGGAACCGAAGGGGTTTTCCCACCGGGCTACGCAATAAGAGGTGATCTGGATGGCCACATAGTTCATCATCAGGGTGAACAGGGTCTCATTGGTGCCCCATTTGGCCTTAAAGACCGCAGGGATGACGCCCCAGATAGCGCCGGCCACGATGCTGGCAATGGCCATGACGATAAGCATCATGGGGGTGGACATGGTACCGGCTTTGCCCAGGAAGATCATCAGACCCGCAGTGGCAACGCCACCGACCAGGATCTGGCCTTCCGCGCCGATGTTCCAGAACTTCATTTTGAAAGCGGGGGCAAGACCGATGCCGATACACAGCATCATCATGGTGTCGCGGATGGTAAACCAGACCTTGCGCTTACTGCCCAGCGCGCCGTCAAACATGGCCACATAGACCTTGATGGGGTTGAGGCCGGTGACGGAGTAGATAAACAGACCGCTGAGCACCAGAGCAACGAGCACGCAAAGCAGACGCACACCGACGTTTTTCCAGCCGGTCAGGGGCGTGCCCCGCTTGCCGATACGCAACAGGGGATCGTGGCGGGTATTGATGGCACTCATACGCGCTCCTCCTCTCCGGGTTCTTCCTGCAGACTGGTCATCAGCAGGCCGACTTCCTCTTTGGTGGTGGTGCGGGCATCCACGATACCGCTGACCTTGCCACCGCAAAGGACCAGAATACGGTCACACAACTCCAGCAGAACATCCAGATCCTCGCCGACGTAGACCACGGCGACGCCCTGCATCTTCTGTTCTGTGAGCAAATTATAGATGGTATAAGAGGTGTTGATGTCCAGACCCCGGACGGCGTAGGCCGTCATCAGGACCTTGGGGCAGGAGGCGATCTCACGACCCACCAGGACCTTCTGAACATTACCGCCGGAAAGACGGCGGACAGGGGTGTTGACCCCGGGGGTCACCACTTCCAATTGTTGGATAATATCTTCCGCCAGCTTCTTGGGGGCTTTGCGGTCCGTAAACAGGGACTTGCCGTTGCGGTAACTGCGAAGCATCATATTGCCGGTCATGCCCATAGAGCCCACCAGACCCATGCCCAGACGATCCTCCGGTACAAAGGAGAAAGAAACGCCGGCTTTCTTGATCTCCAGAGGGTTCAGTCCCAACAGCTCCTTGGAGTTGCTGGTCTCATCGGGGTAGTAACGCACAGAGCTTCCGGCTTCCGTGGCCTGCAGACCGGCGATGGCCTCCAGCAGTTCCTTCTGGCCACAGCCGGAGATGCCGGCAATGCCCAGGATCTCGCCACCGTAGACCTGGAAGCTGACGTTGTCCAGAGCCTTGAGGCCGTAGATGTTTTTCACCGTCAGGTTGTTGACATCCAGACGCTTGACTAAGTTTACCGGATCGGGACGGTCGATATTCAGGCTCACAGCCCGACCGACCATCATATCCGTCAGCTTCTGGGGGTCTGTTTCGCTGGTGGGAACGTCGCCCGCATATTCGCCCTTACGCAGGACAGCCACCCGGTCGGAAATGTCCATGACCTCGTGAAGCTTGTGGGTAATGATGATAATGGCCTTGCCATCTTCTTTCATGTTCCGCATGACCGCAAAGAGCTTTCTGGTCTCCTGAGGAGTCAGAACAGCCGTGGGCTCATCCAAAATCAGGATGTCTGCGCCCCGGTACAGCACCTTGACGATCTCCACCGTCTGCTTTTCGGAAACGGACATATCGTAGATCTTCTTATTGGGATCGACCACGAAGCCGTATTTGTCGCAGATCTCCCGGATCTTTTTGGCGGCGACCTTCAGGTTTAGTCCGCCTTTTTCATGCAGACCCAGCAGGATGTTTTCCGTGGCGGTCAGGACGTCCACCAGCTTGAAATGCTGATGGATCATGCCGATGCCCAAATCAATGGCGTCTTTGGGGGAGCGGATGGTGGCGGGCTTGCCGTTGACGAAGATCTGACCCTTATCCGGGAAATAGATACCGGAAAGCATATTCATCAGTGTGGTTTTGCCGCTGCCGTTTTCGCCCAGCAGGGACAGGATCTCACCACGGCGAATATCCAGATCCACATTGTCATTGGCTACGGTAGCGCCAAAGGTTTTCGTTACGCCCCTCATTTGGACAGCGTTCTCAATTGCCAAGAAAATCACCCTTTCTCCGTTGCTCCGGCTTTGCCCGGAGCTGGGGATATTAGTCGATACAGATAAATCCCAAAATGGGGGGCATGAGAGCCCCCCATTTGCGGGTCGTATTTTGGATCTTAGCCGGCGTTCAGCTCGGTGATGCCGTCGATACGCAGACCGAAGTAAGGAGCGGAGCGATGGACGGATTCCACGAAGATGCCGTTTTCAATGGCTTCAGCGGTGTCCTTCACCCAGTCGCCGTCGGTGTCCAGAGCAAAAGCGGTGGTGACAGTTTCGCCGCCCACGGTGAACTTAGCGGTATCAAAGACGTTCACAGTGCCGTCAGCGATGCCGGCCCATGCAGCCTCAACAGCCTCGGCAGTGCCTTCGGCAACGTTGGGGCCCAGATCAGAGATCTTCTGTGCACCCATGGCGATACCGGCAGCGAAGTCGGTGGGGATCTCTTCACCGGCAACGAACTTCTCCAGAGCAGCCTGATACAGGACAGCCCAGACGTTCTGAGCGGAGGTCAGAGCAGCGTCGGGAGCGACAGCCAGCATATCGATGTTGTAGCCAACGGAGTAGACCTGAGAGCCCTTCTCCCACTCAGCCTGAACAGCGGAGGGAGCGCCGGTGGAGTCGGCGTGCTGACCGATGATGGCGCAGCCACGGCCCATCAGAGCGATAGCGGCTTCGTTCTCGGCAACGGGATCATACCAGGAGTTGGTGTACTGCACGTCCATATGTGCTTCGGGGACGATGGACTGTACGCCCAGGAAGAAAGCGGTGTAGCCGGAGACCACTTCGTCATAGGGGAAAGCACCGACATAGCCCACATAGGGATCGGTGACTTCGCCGGCATCCATCAGTTCCTTCAGCTTCATGCCGGCAACGATACCGGACACGTAGCGGGACTCATAGGTGAAGGGGAACATGTTCTTCAGGTTAGCCAGACCGGTGCCGGCAGCCTGGTCGCCGGTGCAGGCGAGAAAGATGGTCTCGGGGAACTCTTCAGCGGGCTGAGCCATATAGGTCTGATGGCCGTAGGAGTCGGAGAAGATGATGGTGCAGCCATCGTCAGCCAGCTCAGCGGCGGCGTCGTAGCAGGACTCATCTTCGGGGATGTTGTACTTGTAGCTGATGCTGGCGGGATCGATGCCCAGAGCCTCGCAGGCGGTGTTCAGGCCTTCGATGTGAGCCATGTCGTAACCGGAGTTCTCGTCATGGACGAGGATAGCGCCGATCTTGACTTCGGGAGCCTCGGGAGTTTCGTCTTCCACGGGAGTTTCCACGTCGGTTGCGGGAACTTCGGGCTCGTCAACCACGGGGGCGTCGGTGCCACAGGCGACCAGGCCGAAGACCATGATCATAGCCAGCAGCAGAGCAAGCAATTTCTTCATTTTGTTCATTCCTCCTAAAATTGAATGGATAGATCGGACAGACAGGAAAGTCTATCCATACTAACAAGCCTATTTTACTAAAGAAATGCAAAACTTACAATACCCAATCGAGTTCTTTTGGAAATTTGTGCAGTTTCACACGAAGACAATTCGATATTACCGCAAAAATCATCATTTTTATACCTTTGAAAATTAAATTATCAGACAAAAAGCCGTGGCTGTTTGGTGAAAAAACAGGAAAATTCCGGAAAGGGGAAGAAAATGAAAAATCCTCTTGACAAAGGGGTGTTCTGCGAGTATAATCAGTCATGCTTGTTGAGCCGCTGGTATAGCTCAGTTGGTAGAGCAGCTGATTTGTAATCAGCAGGTCGGGGGTTCGAGTCCGTCTACCAGCTCCAACCTTTCGACAAATTAAATATGGGGGAATTCCCGAGAGGCCAAAGGGGGCAGACTGTAAATCTGTTAGCGATGCTTTCGGTGGTTCGAATCCACCTTCCCCCACCAGAAAAAACCACTTCGCAAGAAGTGGTTTTTTCAACTAAGTGTGCATCTCGGCACGATAAGTGCACCTTCGGTGCGTGAAGTTTGCCTTCGGCAAGTGAAGTGCCTGCGGGCGTGAGTAGCACACTTAACTTCACATTTTGCAAGGCAAAATACTGCACTATGCCAACGGTATAACTTCACATCAGCGATAGCGGATACTTCACTACCCACCATCCGATTTCGGATGGTGTTTTTTGGTTGGTATGGGTATTCGAAAGGCGGCTCTTAGCGACAGTCCGGTGGACTGTCGCAACCGCCGTGGCTTTTCCGCAGAAAAGCGAATCCACCTTCCTGTAAAGCGCTCTGTGGTCGAAGAAATATCACTTCCCCATTGTATTTCCCTCCCCGCTATGCTATAATCATCCGGTAAAAGCATATTGTATAAGCGCATAATACGGTTGCGCGTTTCTACCAACTACCGGAAATAGTTGACTACCCTTTGCCCGGTAGTCAACTATTCTTTTTTAGGAGGAACATCCATGCATTATGACGTGATCATCATTGGCGCCGGACCCGGTGGCATTTTTGCCGCCTATGAGCTGATTCAGCATCAGCCTCAGAAAAAGATCGCGGTGTTCGAGGCGGGGCACGCCCTGCATAAGCGTCACTGCCCCATCGATGGGGAAAAGGTCAGATCCTGCATCAGCTGTAAAAGCTGTAGCATTATGAGCGGATTTGGCGGAGCGGGCGCGTTTTCCGACGGTAAATATAATATCACCAACGATTTCGGTGGCACGCTGTATGAGTATATCGGCAAGAAAAAGGCTCTGGAACTGATGCAGTATGTGGACGAGATCAATATGCGCTACGGTGGCGAGGGCACGAAGCTCTACTCCACCGCCGGTACGCGCTTTAAGACCGTCTGTATCCAGCACGACCTGCACCTGCTGGATGCCTCCGTGCGTCATCTGGGTACGGACATCAACTATGTGGTGCTGGAGAATCTCTACGCCTACCTGCAGGACAAGATGGACTTTTACTTCGATACCCCGGTCGTGTCTGTTAAGGCTCTGGAAAACGGCTATGAGGTCGTCTGCGAGGATGGTACATATACCTGCGACAAGTGCATCGTGTCTGTGGGACGCAGTGGCAGCAAGTGGATGGAGCAGGTGTGCCGGGAGCTGGAGATCCCGACCCATTCCAACCGGGTGGACATTGGCGTCCGGGTGGAACTGCCCGCGTCGGTTTTTGCCCATCTGACCGACGAGCTCTACGAAAGCAAGATCGTCTACCGCACGGAAAAGTACGGCGATAAGGTGCGTACCTTCTGCATGAACCCCAAGGGCGCGGTGGTCAATGAAAATACCAACGGTATCATCACCGTCAACGGCCACAGCTATGAAGACCCCGCCAGACAGACAGAGAATACGAACTTTGCCCTGCTGGTGGCAAAGCATTTCTCCGAGCCGTTCAAAGATTCCAACGGCTACGGCGAATCCATCGCCCGGCTGAGCAATATGCTCGGTGGCGGTGTCATCGTCCAGCGGTTCGGTGACCTTGTCCGGGGACGGCGCTCCACGGTCAGCCGAATCGAGGAGGCGTTCATCACCCCCACTCTCAACGCCACCCCCGGTGATCTGAGTCTGGTACTGCCCAAGCGTATTCTGGACGGCATCATCGAGATGATCTACGCCCTGGATAAGGTAGCCCCCGGTACAGCCAATGAGGATACCCTGCTCTACGGCGTGGAGGTCAAGTTCTATAATATGGAAGTTGAGGTCAACGAAAAGCTGGAATCCCGCCATAAAGGACTGTATATTATCGGTGACGGCAGTGGCATCACCCACTCCTTGTCCCATGCTTCCGCCAGTGGCGTCCACGTGGCAAGACATATCGTTCAGGAGAAATAAAAGAGAGGTCGCCAATGAAGAAAGAGAATAAGCAGGAACTGCTCCGGGCAGTCAAATTTGTCCTGTTTTCCGCCAGTGCCGGCGTGATTCAGGTGGTCAGCTTTGCCCTGATGAATGAACTGCTGTGCTGGGATTACTGGCTCAGCTACCTGACGGCGCTGGTGCTGTCGGTCTTGTGGAATTTCACCCTCAACCGGAAGTTTACCTTCCGCTCTGCCAACAATATCCCTCTGGCCATGCTTCTGGTGGC
>JAZSAW010000070.1:0-3101 GCA_045602105.1 Candidatus Avilachnospira sp. | reverse complement strand
AGGCTACGCCGGAGGCATCATGTCCGCCGCCGTAGACGGCATGGTCTGCGCCGAGGCGCTAATTCAACAGCTAAAATAAAAAAGATGCAGTTCACGAAAAGTGAACTGCATCTTTTTTCTTAACCCAATCCCATGGGGGTTGCCTGTTCCTGTCCCCGCAGCTGCAAAAGCAGGCGGTCGGCGATCAGGGCAATAAATTCCGAATTGGTGGGCTTTCCCTTGGAATTGCTGACCGTATAGCCAAAGAATCTCTGCAGGGTCTCCAGGTCGCCTCTCTCGCACGCCACCTCGATGGCATGACGGATCGCCCGCTCCACTCTGGACGGCGTGGTGGAAAAGGCCTTTGCCACCTGGGGATACAGCACCTTGGTGATGGCGTTGATGACCTCCATATCGTTGACTGCGATCTTGATGGCCTCCCGCAGATACTGATAGCCCTTGATATGCGCCGGTACGCCGATCTCATGGATGACGGAAGTCACCATGGCCTCAATATTCACATCGGCACGGCGCTGAATCTGTTTTCTGCTCTGACCCTCTGCATCCAGAATCTCCGTCAATCGCTCAGTCACCGCAGAGAATTTGCAGGGCTTTGCCATAAAATACCGCACCCCAAGACCTGCAGCGGCAGTGGCGGCGTACTCAGTCAAAAATCCCGTCAGCACCATGCACACCGGCGCAGGACGAAGCTGAGATGCCTCCCGCAGAACGGCGATACCGTCCAGCTTGGGGAGCATGAGATCCAGCAGGACCACATCGGGCATTTCCCGCTTCAGCAACTCCACGGCCTCCACACCGTCCGTTGCCGCGCCGACCACTTCCCAGTTCTGGACTCGCTCTACCGCCTCTTTCAGTTTGGAACAAAATTCCTCGCTGCCATCGGCGATCAAGATTTTCCTCCGTTGATTCATAATAAGTAGTCCTCTCCTGTTATTTGATTCCGAATTTCTCCATAGACACTGTCTTGTTATCATCGCTGCGATAATCCAAGTTTAGCACATTTCTCCATCATTTTCAACAGTTTTTATGGGCAAAAAGTCCATGTTTTTGTCGATTTTATTCGACATTTTTCGACAAAACTATATTAGCTTCCCTATGATTCGTCCCCGCTCTTTCTTTTTCTTTCCAACCGTGCAGACAGAAATGAAAAAACGCGCGGAGGAAATTTCCTCCGCGCGCAGGTGTTGAAGATTATGTAAACTTATTTCTCCACGATCTCCAAAATTTCCATGGGGCAGGCCTTGACGCAGATGCCACAGGCGATACACTTGGAAGCAGTCTCGGAATCCTCTGCCTTGACCAGCACATGGAAGGGGCAGATGTCCTTACACTTGCCACAGCCCACGCAAAGCTTTTTGTTGATCATGTAAACGCCCTTGGCATTCTGGGTGATGGCACCGTATTCGCAGACCGTGGCGCACTTGCCACACTGGACGCAGACCATAGGCTTGGCGGCACCCTTAAAGTTCACGATCTGGATGCAGGACTTATCGGGATCAAATTCCTTATAAAATGCGTTGGAGCAGGCACGGACGCACTCCAGACACGCCATGCAGGACGCGCCCTTTTTGACGGTAAGTTTCTTCATGGTGAATTCCCCTTTGTGTCTTATTTCCCTGCTATTATACATGGTCTGACGGGATAAATCAATTGAGAATCTTTTTCTTTGAAATTTTCCTGCATTTTTTTGCCAGCATAAGGCGACAAAGCTCGCGCATACTAGACCCGTACCAGATCATATGGTCTTTGAAATATGCAGGAGGAATGAACAATGAAACGTGCAATTGCAATCATCATGACCGCCCTGATGCTCACCGGTGTTCTCACCGCTTGCGGTGCATCCATGAGCATGGATACCGGCCGCGGCTACGGCAATGTGTCCACCACCCCCAACGGCAACGTTAACGGTGGCGAGAACAACTACGGCGGTTCCGGTATGACCGGCAGCTACGGTGGCAACAACACCACCGGCGGTATGAGCCGTGGTGGCTCCGGCATGACCGGTGGCTCCGGGTCTTCCGGTTCCGGTATGTCCGGTGGTTCCGGCATGACCGGCAGCACCGGCTCTTCCGGCACCGGCATGACCGGCGGTCGCTAAGACCACCGCAGGAATTTTCCTGCGGTACATAATTTTCTCTTGTGTATCCCTCAGTCCTCCGGGCAAACTACTATGGGAGGGATACCAATGCAAGTCAAGACTTTTGTGGCCTCCGTGGGTCTGGGCATGGTCGCCGGAGCGGCTGCCATGCTGATGATTCCCAAACAATCCCAGGTCTACCGGGTGGCAGACGATGCCGCGCAAACCATCAAGCACGAAGCAGGGCGTATGCTGGATTCCATGCGGAATTAGCACGGCCAATGTGGCGGTCATCCGCCACATACATAATCTGACAAGACAGTTGTCTTTTCTGGAAATCGTGCTATAATGAGAAAAAAACCTACGCGAGGTGTTTACCATTATGAAACAGCCCTGGAACATGACCATGCTGTGCGATTTCTATGAACTCACCATGAGTAACGGCTATTTTCAGCACGGATATCAGGATCGGATCACCTACTTTGATGTCTTTTTCCGCTCTGTGCCCGACGGAGGCGGTTTTGCCATCGCCGCCGGTCTGGAGCAGGTGGTGGAGTACATCCAAAATCTGCACTTTGACCCGGAGGACATCGATTATCTCCGCGGGCGAAATATTTTCTCCGAGGAGTTTCTGGCTTATCTTGCCAATTTCCGCTTTACCGGCGACATCTGGGCCATCCCGGAAGGCACGCCCATTTTCCCCCGTGAGCCGATTCTCACTGTCCGAGCGCCTGCCATTGAAGCTCAGCTAATTGAGACCTATGTCCTTCTGGCACTGAATCATCAAAGCCTCATCGCCACCAAGGCCAACCGGGTGGTCCGTGCCGCCCAGGGCAGAACCGTTCTTGAATTTGGCTCCCGCCGGGCGCAGGGTGTGGACGGCGCGGTACTGGGTGCACGGGCAGCCTACATCGGTGGCTGCGCCGGTACTGCCTGTACCATCTCCGACCAGCTTTTCGGCGTTCGTGCCGGGGGCACGGTGGCCCACCCCTGGGTGCAGGTGTTTGACACCCAGTACGAAGCC
>JAZSAW010000069.1:0-10381 GCA_045602105.1 Candidatus Avilachnospira sp. | reverse complement strand
GGTGGCCATTTCTTCCAGTCTCATCTGGCCGACGATCTCACGCATATTGCCTTCCAGCGTATCCTGGACACGCCGGATGATCATATCCTCGCTCTCGTTCAGGAAGAACTTGGAGGCAAGAGACATCATTTCCTCGCTCTGTCCGATACGAATTTTAACAGTGGCGTCTACTTTGACGTTGATGTACTCGGCGTTGGGCACAAAGTCGGTGGTTTTGACATCCACGGGGAACATCTTGAGAGACAGCTTATCCAGACGCTCCAGGAACGGGATGCGGACACCAGCCTTGCCGATCAGAATCCGGGGTTTGCGGAAACCGGAGATCATATAGGCCGTATCGGGCGGTGCTTTGACGTAGCCGATGCACACGATGATGATCAGCAAAATAATGATTGCTAAAATACCAATTACGATTTCCATGTTGTTCTCCTTTCTAAACTCTCACTTGGTTGCAACCTGTTAGCTGCGGCAGCATCCGGAATGATCGGAAATCTCTAAATCACCGGTGCGAAGCTTGGCGGGGATGCTGTCAATTCCCAGCACCTTTGCATATGCAGGATTCTTTTCGATTTTCTCGATCAGTCGGATCATCAGGATTCTTTCTCTTGTGCTCAAAGGTATCACTTCTTTCGCTCAGATTTGGAACGCCGCGACCTGTTATGAATATATTATACGAGCAAGCGGGTGAGAAATAAATGACTGCATCAGTAAAATAAGCTGATCTAATTCTCCGCTGACGGAGAGAATTTCCTGTTTTTGTACGCCAGATACTGCGCTTCATCAATGACACCAGTAGCCAGCATTTTCTCGGACCACACCTCCAGGGTCTCTACAGCAATGGAGATGCGCTCCAATTCTTCCTGGATAAAGATGAAGTCCTCCAATTCATCCCCGGTGATCTTGCCATCTGCGGTTATTTCGATCAGGCGTTCCTTTTGCTTGCTCATGGAATTCAGGGACGCCAGCATTTCCAGAACGATCTGGGACAGATCTTTGACCTTGATCTCCGGCACATACTCCTGTCCGATGGGGCATTGGTTGGCACAGTAGTAATTGCACAAGGTGGGCTGTTTATACTTTTCAGCCATGACCAGAACTTCATCCGGGTGGGGCAAAGAACGTTCATTCTCTATTTTTTCGATGCGCTCGGGGGAAAGGCATCCCAAAAGATCTGATGCCCCTTCTCTCGTAAGCTGTAGGCTTTCTCTGGTTTTATGATAGATGTTTTTGTTCTCTTTGGTTGAAACTCTGGCCATATGCAACACCCTCGCTATTGCTTGATACTTGCATTATACGTTTTCTCTGTCGAAAACGCAATGATTGAAGTAGAATAATAAACATCCTCCTGATGAGACACATCAGGAGGATGTTTTTGTTATTTGATCTGCGTTCCGCAGGGGATCATATCGTCCACGAAGATGACCTTACAGCCACAGGCGTTGTTTGTGCCTGCCAGAAGCATACCCTGAGAGGTCACGCCGGTGATGCGATGGGGCTTCAGGTTTGCCACCACGATGATCTTCTTGCCCACCAGCTCCTCACAGGTATAATCGTGCTTGATGGAAGACACGATGACCCGTTCGCCGATTCCGTCGTCCAGAGTCAGCTTCAGGCAGTTGGCACTCTTGCGAATCTCCTGTGCCTTAAGGATCTTGCACACCCGCAGATCCAGCCCGCCGAAGTAGTCGATGTCGATCTCCGGCTTTACCGGCTCGACAGGGTCGGGGTCGCCGTAGACCTTTTCTTCTTTCACTTCTTCCACCACTTCCGGCTTTTGGGCCTCTTCCTCAGTCATGGGGGTGGAGAAATCCAGAAGCTTCAGGTAACGCTCTTTTTCGATGGCGTAGAGGAACAGGTAGAGGCGGGGGCCTCTTTCCTTATCGATCAGCAGTTTGTAGACGGTTTTGAAGAACTCACCCTGAGCGGTTTTCAGCTCCTTCGTACCGGCTTCCAGACCCCGCACCTTGGCGGGAATGGCATAGATGGCGGTGTTCAGCTCTTCCAGGGTATAGCCACCCTTGGCCAGATAGGCGTAGAGATCTGCGATCTCCTGCTTCTCCTGCTGGGACAGTTCGTTATAGACCTCCCAGTTGCGTCCGGTACGCAGGCGGTTGACCTGATCGGGCGCGCACTGCTCCAACCAGAATTTCGCCCGCTCCAGACGGTCGGCAAAGTCGGCCTCCTTAAAGGGCGTGCCGATCTTCTCAAAGACAGTCTCCAGCATGGGGATATTGAAGTCCACCACAGAGCCCATCTGCACCAGCAGGCTCATGGGCACGGTGTTGACCTCCCGGCCGTCCACCTTGCAGTTGTACAAAATGCTCTCAGTCTGCTCGTCCGCCTTGCCGTTGCGGGAGCTTTCCAGCATCCGGTCGAACTCGAAATACTGCTTCAAAATGCCGTCATCGAAGCAGAAATCAAAGGCACGGGTAGGCTCGGTCTTGGAGTACAGCCACAAAATGACTTCCGGCTGATAGAGCTTCAGGAGAGTGTCGGGCGTCAGATTCAGACCCGTAGAGCCGGACATCTTGCCCGTAGAGCCCCGGATACCGATAAACTCATAGCCCTGGAACATAGGGGGCTCAAAGCCGAAGATCTTCTGAGAGACCACCTTGGCGTTGTTATAAGAGCCGGTAGGGGCGGCATGATCCTTGCCACCGGGCTCAAAGTCCACGCCCTCATACCGCCAGCGCATGGGCCAGTCCACTTTCCATGCCAGCTTACAGTTGGTCTCAGTCTTGAAGTCAAAGTGGCCATGGTGACCGCAACGGGTACAGGTGTACTCTGCCTCTGTGCCGTCTTCGCTGAGGCTCTCGATGGTGGTAAAGTCCGTGTGGCACTCCGAGCAGAAAATGCTCACGGGATAGTAGTTGGCCTTTTGCTCATCGTGCTGTTTCTTCAGCTCTTCCTCCGACAAGCTCTGATCCTTGGTCTTAAAGGAATCCAGAATCTCGAAGATCTCTCCCCGCTTTTCCAGTGCTTCCAGAATATCGGCGGTATATTTGCCACTGCGGTACATGGAGGCCTGATACCGGCAATCCAGAGGGATGCCGAACTTTTCCATGGCGGAGAGGAATTCCTCCTCAAAGTGTTTGGCGTAATTCTCATGGCAACCCCAGGGGTCGGGAATATCCACATAGGGAGAGCCGATATATTTATCATAGGCATCCCCGACCACTGCCTGCACATTGACGGGAATCTTCCGGCAACGATCGTATTCATCCCAGCTAAAGAGCAGTCTTGCTTTTTTGCCCAGCTTCTGCAGAGCCTTGACCACGAAATAGCTGGTGGCCACATCCCGGAAGTTACCGATATGCACAGAGCCGGAGGGGCTGATACCGGCGGCGCAGACATACTCTTCCTTGTCCGGCTTCCGGGCCACGATCTCGGCAGCAATTTTTTCTGACCAATGCATGGTTAATCACCTCGAAAAGATAATCTTTCAGTATATAATCTTACAATAAATTCCCCTTTCAGTCAATCCAAATCGGGATTTATTGGTTTTTGATTTTCCTTTGCAGAAAACCAGTAGATTTTTCCGGCGACTTGTGGTAAAATATGACTAAATGGCAGGCTTTGCACCGAAATCCCTTGTGCATCCTGCCAAAAGAACAAACAAGGAGGAACTCACTATGACTGGTTTACCCCTGATTCTCGCGTTTGTCCTGGCAGTCGTCATTATGATCGTGGCGATCTCCAAATTCAAGGTACACCCCTTCCTTTCCATTATGGGCGTATCTCTGCTTCTGGCTCTTGTGGCCGGCATCCCGCTGGTGGACACCACCGTTGACGGCGTTACCAAATCCGGTATTGCTTCTGTCATCGGCGCAGGCTTCTCCGGCACTTTCAGTTCCATCGGTATCGTCATCATTCTGGGCGCACTCATCGGCTCTATTCTGGAGCAGACCGGTGCTGCCCTGAAGCTGGCCGATATGGTGGTCAAGCTGGTCGGTAAGAAAAATCCCGAGCTGGCTGTGGAGCTTATGGGCTGGGTGGTTTCCATCCCCGTGTTCTGCGACTCCGGCTTTGTTATCCTCGACCCCATCCGCAAGGCTCTGGTCAAGCGCACCGGCACTTCCTCCGTTGCCATGACTGTGGCTCTGTCCGCCGGTCTGTACATCTCTCACGTCTTTATTCCCCCCACGCCCGGTCCCATCGCCGCCGCAAATACCCTGGGCATCGGTGATAACCTGCTTCTGGTCATCGGCATGGGTGTTCTGTGCTCCATCTTCCCCCTGATCGCTGGTCTGCTCTACGCCAAATTTATCGGCAAGCGGATCAAGAGCGCCGACGAGACCACCAATACGGAAGACATCGTCAAAACCTATGAAGAGCTGGTGGCCGAATACGGCAAGCTCCCCGGTGGCTTCAATGCTCTGGCTCCCATCATCATCCCCGTTGTCCTCATGGCTCTGGGCACCATCGGCAAGCAGGTGGGCATCACCGGTCTGGCTCTGGACATCCTGAGCTTCCTGGGCACGCCCATTATCGCTCTGGCTGTGGGTACTATCTTTGCCATTGTCCAGCTGGCCATTGCCGGCAAGATGGATTCCTTCTATGCCATCACCAACGACACCTTGAAGACCGTTGGTCCTATCCTGTTCGTCACCGCCGCCGGCGGTGTTCTGGGCAAGGTCATCGCTTCCACCTCCATGGTCAGCTACATCACCGAAAATGCCGGCTTCCTGATGAATCTGGGCATCTTCTTCCCCTTCCTGCTGGCCGCCATTCTCAAGACCGCGCAGGGCTCTTCCACCGTTGCCATTACCACCACTGCCGGTATTCTGGCTCCCATGATGGAATCTCTGGGTCTGGCCACTCCCGTCATGGGCGCCCTGACCGTTATGGCCATTGGCGCAGGCGCAATGACCGTGTCCCATGCCAACGACTCCTACTTCTGGGTGGTCACCAACTTTGGCGAAATGACTCCCGATCAGGGCTACAAGACCCAGACTGTCCTGACTCTGGTCATGGGTATAGCCTCCATCATCGGCATTTTCCTCGTTTCCCTGTTCTTCTGATCCCAAATCATTTTTGGGGGGTGGGAAATATCCCACCCCCTTTTCTCCCATAGGAGGGTAGATCATGGATAAACTTCTTCGCGCCCATGCAGACGCCATTGTGTCCGCCTCCATCCGGGCTGTCCAGCCCGATGAAGCCGTCGGACGGGCTCTTGCGGGGCAAAACTTTCCCGGCCGTGTCGTTCTGGTCGCCGCAGGCAAGGCCGCATGGCAGATGGCCAAGGCCGCCTATGACTGCATGGGCGAGCGCATTGATTCTGGCGTTGTGGTCACCAAGTATGACCACGTCATGGGCCCGATCGGCAATTTTGTCTGCTGTGAGGCCGGTCATCCCGTTCCCGATGAAAATTCCTTCGCCGGCACGCAAAAGGCACTGGATCTGGTGGCTGACCTGAAGCCTGAGGACACGGTACTGTTCCTGCTGTCCGGCGGTGGCAGTGCCCTGTTTGAAAAGCCCCTGATCCCCGGCGCAGTTTTGCAGGACATCACCAATCAGCTTCTGGCCTGCGGAGCGGACATCGTGGAGATCAACACCATCCGCAAGCGACTGTCTGCCGTCAAAGGTGGGCGGTTTGCTCAGGCCTGCGCTCCGGCACAGGTGTTCTCTATCGTTTTGTCCGATATTCTGGGCGACCCGCTGGACATGATCGCCTCCGGCCCTGCCGTACCCGACACCAGCACCTGCGCGCAGGCCATGGCCATTGTGGAAAAATACAGCCTGAAGCTGACAGAGGAAGCCAAAGCTCTGCTGGCACAGGAGACACCCAAGACACTGAACAACGTCACCACCCAGATCAACGGCTCTGTCCGGGAGCTTTGCGTGGCAGCCTCCGCCGCCGCCCGGGAGCTGGGCTACGAGCCCATCACCCTGACGGATCAGCTGACCTGTCAGGCCAAGGAAGCCGGAAGTTTTCTGGCCTCCATCCTTAAGACCCATGCCGGAAGCGGAAAAAAGCTGGCCTTCATTGCCGGTGGCGAGACTGTTGTTCAGCTTACGGGTCACGGCAAGGGCGGCCGCAATCAGGAGCTGGCTCTGGCGGCGGCAGTGGGCATCGACGGCATTGCCGGCACTGCGGTGTTCAGCGTAGGCTCTGACGGCACAGACGGCCCTACGGATGCTGCCGGCGGTTATGTGGATCACCAGACTGCCAAGGAGCTGAAAGCCCAAGGCATCGAGATCTATCAGGTTTTGCAGGACAACGACGCTTATCACGCCCTGCAAAAGACCGGCGGGCTGATCATCACAGGTCCTACGGGTACAAACGTCAATGACGTAGCTGTTGCACTGCTCAATTGCTAAGATTCAAAAAGACCTGAGAAGATTTTATCTTCTCAGGCTTTTTTATGCCATGACCCTCGACCTGATCAGTGTTTCGTGGTATAATACAGAAAACTTTACGGAAAGAAGGTGCTTCGGTGAGCAAACGGACCGTCATCGGCATACTGGCTCATGTGGACGCAGGAAAAACCACCCTGTCTGAAGCCATGCTGTATATCACCGGCACCATTCGGGCGCTGGGTCGGGTAGATCATGGCAGTGCCTTTCTGGACACCTTTGCCCTGGAACGTCAGCGGGGCATCACCATTTTCTCCAAGCAGGCCACCTTGTCCCTGCCCGGTGACCTCCACGCCACCTTACTGGACACCCCCGGTCACGTGGATTTTTCCGCGGAAATGGAGCGCACTCTGGATGTGCTGGACTGCGCCGTACTGGTCATCAGCGCCCCGGCAGGTGTGCAGAGCCACACGGTGACCCTGTGGCGACTTCTCCGCCAGAGGCGTATCCCCACCTTTGTGTTCATCAACAAGACCGACCTGCCCTCCCCTGACCGGCAGGAGATTCTCCGGGAGCTTCGCCGGGCTCTGGGGGACGGCTTTGCCGACCTCTCCGACCCGGACTACGAGGCCATGGCCATGGGCAGCGAGGCTCTGCTGGAGGAATTTCTGGACACCGGTGTTCTTTCCGATCAGAGCATCCAACATGCCATACAACACGGCGATCTGTTCCCCTGCTGGTTTGGCGCTGCCCTGAAGCTGGAGGGCGTGGAGGAATTTATGGCAGGTCTGGGGCAATATGCCCCCGCCACGGAAGATTCCGGGGAATTTGGCGGGCAGGTGTTCAAAATCTCCCGGGACGAGCAGAATGTCCGCCTGACCCATTTGAAGGTCACGGGAGGCCGTCTGCGGGTGCGGGACACCCTGTCCGGAGACGGTTGGACGGAGAAGGTCACCCAACTCCGGGTCTACCATGGGGCAAAATACCAGACCGTGGACGAGGCGTACCCTGGTGATGTGGTGGCTGCCGTCGGTCTTTCCTGCACCCGTCCGGGTCTGGGTCTGGGCAGTGCACAGCAGGGCAGTTCCCCTGTTCTTGAGCCGGTGCTGACCTATCGAGTACAGCTTCCCGATGGCTATGACCGAAACAAAGCCCTGTCCTATCTGCGCCAGCTGGAGGAGGAAGACCCTCAGCTCCATGTGGACTGGAGCGCCCATTTGCAGGAGATTCGGGTGCGCCTCATGGGTCCCATACAGCTGGAGATCTTACAGCAACAGTTGCAGGAGCGGTTTTCCCTGCCGGTCACCTTTGGCAAGGGCGGTATTCTCTACAAAGAGACCATTGCCGATTCCGTGGAGGGTGTGGGACATTATGAGCCTCTGCGCCACTACGCCGAAGTCCATCTGGTCTTAGAGCCCGCTCCCCGGGGCAGTGGCCTGCAATTTGGCACAGACTGTCATCAGGACGACCTTGACCGCAACTGGCAACGGCTGATTCTCAGCCATCTTTCGGAAAAACAGCATTTGGGCGTCCTCACCGGCTCGCCCATTACGGATATGACCATCACCCTTGCCTCCGGCAAGGCACACCTGAAGCACACAGAGGGAGGCGATTTCCGGCAAGCCACCTATCGGGCTGTTCGGCAGGGTCTTATGCAGGCCACCTCTGTACTGTTAGAGCCTTGGTATCGCTTCCGTCTGGAAGTGCCTCAGGCAAATATCGGCAGGGCCATGACCGATCTGGAGCAAATGGGGGCAAAGTTTGATCCACCGATGACCCTCGGGGAATTTGCCCTGCTGGAAGGCGCTTGTCCTGTCTGCGCCATGGAGGACTATCCCCAGACTGTGGCCGCCTACACCAAGGGGCTTGGCCGGCTTTCCTGTATCCCCGATGGCTACGCCCCCTGCAAAAATCAGCAGGCGATCGTGGAGGAAATGGGCTATGATCCGGAGGCCGATGTGGAAAACACTCCGGACAGTGTGTTCTGCGCCCATGGCGCGGGCTTTAACGTCAAATGGTGGGAAGTCCCCCAATATATGAATCTGCCCAGTGTCCTGCAAGCACCAAAAGAAGAGCCGGAGCTTCGGGATCTGGCGGCGGAATACTGCTCCATCGTTGCCACAGACAAGGAGCTGTTACAGATCTTTGAACGCACCTACGGCCCAATTCGGCGGGACACCAATGTGGCCTTTCAGCCTGCCCGCCATGCCCTGCAGGACAAGGTCTACAAAACAAAGCCCCAAGCCCAGGGACCGGAGTATCTGCTGGTGGACGGCTACAACATCATCTTTGCCTGGGATGAGCTGAAAAAGCTGGCACAGGACGATCTGGAAACTGCCCGGGAACGGCTCATTGAACAACTCCGCAACTATCAGGGCTTTCTCCAGTCCCCGGTGATCGTGGTCTTTGACGCCTACAAGGTCAAAAATAATCCCGGCTCTGTGGAAAACCGGGGAGGACTATCCGTGGTCTACACCAAAGAAGCGGAAACGGCGGATATGTATATCGAAAAAGTCACCCATGAGCTGGGCAAAAAGCACAAGGTCCGGGTGGCGACCTCCGACGGTCTGGAGCAGGTCATCATTTTAGGTCACGGCGCTTTGCGGGTATCGGCAGAAAATTTCCGCAAGGAAATTCAGCAGGCCGAAGATGCCATCCGAAAATTTCTAAATTCATAAAAATAACCGGGACTGTGTCCCGGTTATTTTCTTATCTTTAATTAAAGAACTTATCGTGGATGGCGCGGACGGCACGCTCGGAATCCTCCTTATCGATAAGGACGGAGATCTTGATCTCGCTGGTGGAGATCATGTGGATATTGATGTGGCTCTGAGCCAGAGCCTCAAACATACCGGCTGCGATACCGGCGTTGTTGATCATACCCGCTCCCACGATGGACACCTTGGACACATCGGTACGGACATTCAGCTCGTGGAACTTCAGCTTCTCCTGATTTTCCTCCAGCACCTTCTTGCACAGCTCCGCATCGCCCTCTGCGATGGTAAAGGAAATATCCTTGGTATCGTTGCGACCGATGGACTGCAGAATAATATCCACATTGATCTTATGCTTAGCCAGCAGGCTGAACAGATGGTGGGCAACACCGGGAACATTCTCCACGCCCACCACGGCGACCCGGGCGATCTTCTTATCCTGCGCAACACCACTGATATAGGTTTTTTCCATTTTTACGACCTCCTTGACGATAGTTCCGGGCTTGCCGGAGAAACTGGAGAGGACTTCCATCTCCATGTGATAATGCTTTGCCAGCTCAACAGAGCGGTTATGGAGCACCTGTGCGCCCAGAGATGCCAGCTCCAGCATCTCATCATAGGTGATGGCGTCCAGTTTTTTTGCCGTGGGGACAAGACGGGGGTCGGACGTATAGACGCCGTCCACATCGGTATAGATCTGGCACAGGTCAGCCTTCAGGGCGATAGCCAGAGCCACAGCGGTGGTATCGGAGCCACCGCGACCCAGCGTGGTCACATCGCCGTAGCGGTTGATGCCCTGGAAGCCTGCCACCAGCACGATGCGGTGCTTATCCAGTTCCTCCCGGATACGGCTTCCCTCCACCTTGCGGATTCGGGCGGAAGAATAGTCGGAGTTGGTCTGCATACCCACCTGCCAGCCGGTCAGACTGACTGCGGGATAGCCCATTTTCTCCAGGCACATAGCGGCCAGAGAAATGGAGATCTGTTGGCCGGTGGACAGGAGCATATCCATCTCCCGCTTGGAGGCGTTGGGGTTGATCTCCTTTGCCTTTTCGATGAGGTCGTCGGTGGTATCGCCCTGCGCGGACAGGACCACCACCACGTCGTTGCCGGCGTCATAGGTTTTGGTGATGGCGTTGCAAACATTCTGGGTCTTGGCGGGGGCAGCCACAGAGCTGCCGCCAAATTTTTGTACGATCAAAGCCATATTTAACCCTCCTTGGGATCGTTTAACAGAAAATGGGACGGACTGCAGTCAGCTGCAGACCGGATGCCTCGATGGCTGCCTTCGTCATGGGCTGAAGGAGCTTGTAGCCGTCCTTGCCCAGCTTTTCGACCTTGCCCAGCTTGGCCTCCACCTCAGCCTGAGG
>JAZSAW010000068.1:0-9014 GCA_045602105.1 Candidatus Avilachnospira sp. | reverse complement strand
GTGGCGGACAGCCCGCAGGGCGGCCTCGTTGACAAGGTTTGCCAGATCCGCGCCCACCGCGCCGGCGGTTGCCTGGGCGATTTTCTGCAAATTGTCATCCTCCGACAGCTTAATGTGCCGGGTGTGTACCTTCAGCGTGTCCAATCTGCCCTGCAGGTTGGGGCGGTCTACCACGATGCGCCGGTCAAAACGGCCGGGACGGAGCAGAGCCTTGTCCAGAATCTCCGGACGGTTGGTGGCGGCCAGAATGACCACGCCTTTGCTGGAATCGAAGCCGTCCAGCTCAGCCAGAAGCTGATTGAGGGTCTGTTCCCGCTCATCGTTGCCACCGAAGCGGGAGTCCCGGGTACGGCCGATGGCGTCGATCTCGTCAATAAATACAATGGCAGGAGCGACCTTGGAGGCCTGCTGGAACAGGTCGCGAACACGGCTTGCGCCAACGCCCACGAACATCTCCACAAAGTCCGAGCCGGAGATGGAGAAGAAGGGGACTTTGGCTTCACCGGCGACTGCCTTGGCCAGCAGAGTCTTGCCTGTACCGGGAGAGCCCACCAGCAGAGCGCCCTTGGGGAGCTTTGCGCCGATGGCGGTGTATTTCTGGGGATTGTGGAGGAAATCGATGATCTCCACCAGAGATTCCTTGGCCTCGTCCTGACCGGCAACATCGGCAAAGGTCACGCCGGTCTCTTTTTCCATATAGACCTTGGCCTTGCTCTGACCGATACCGCCCATACCGCCACCGCCCATGCGCTTGGTCATAGAGCCCATAAACAGGCTGATGAGCACATAGAACATGGCAAGGGGAAGCACCCAGGATACCAAAAAGCTGACGATGGGGCTGGTTTTTTCCGCAATGGTCGTATCATAGACCACACCGTGGGCGTCCAGCTTGCCGATCAGCTCGGTGGTGTCGTATCCGGGGATCAGACCGGTGTAGCAGACAACGGCAGAGCCGTCCTCTTTTTCCGCTTCTTCCTTGGTGAGGATCTTCAGACGGTCATTCTCAAACAGCACTTCCGCCACCTGATCGGTCTCCAGCAGGTCGTGGAACTCGGAATAGGTGATTTTTTTCAGATAGGAATTGGCAATACTGGTATGGACCAGATTGATGACCAAAGTCAGCACAAGGGCAATGACGATCATGGTGATGATGGTCCGGGCACGCTTGTTCTCCGGCTCATTCTGGGGCGGTTTGCGGGGGGATTCGGGTTTCTTGGGGTCTGTATTCAAGGCATAGGCCTCCTTTTTATCATGCAGTGGTTTCAGTTTAGCACACAAAGTCCCCGGATACAAGGAAAACCGTAGGAAAATCGTGTAAATTTTCTATGAATGGCGCAGGGGACAAAACCTGCGATTTTTTGACACTTCTGCTTGTATCCTGCTCAGTTTTTTGCTATACTATAATCTGGTATGCTATAAATTGGTGAGGTAGCGCAAATGAACGAAAATAAGAAAGAACGCCGTCCGGACAAACGGAACTTCCGGGATCAGCGGGAACAGCGCCGGGAACTGGCGGAGGATATGATCGAAGGGCGCAACGCCCTGACGGAAGCCCTGAAAAGCGGGCGTACCATTGATAAAGTCTTTGTGGCCTCCGGGGATACGGACAAGGCCCTTGCCCGCCTGTCTGCCATGGCGAAAGAGGCCGGTGCGGTGGTGGTGTCCACAGACCGGCGGAAGCTGGATATGATGAGCCCAACCGGAGCCCATCAGGGTATTATGGCGCAGGTTGCCGCCAGAGAATACGCCACGGTGGAGGAAATTCTGCAAAAAGCCCGGGATAAGGGCGAAGCACCTCTGCTGGTGCTGTGCGATGAGCTGACAGACCCTCATAATCTGGGCGCGATCATGCGGACAGCGGAATGTGCCGGAGCCCATGGAGTCATTATCCCCAAGCGCCGTGCTGTGGGGCTGACGGCTGTGGTGGCAAAGACCTCTGCCGGAGCGGTGGAGTATATGCCTGTGGCACGGGTCAGCAATCTGGTCAATACCATCCGTGAGCTAAAGGAACAGGGCGTCTGGGTCTTCGGCACTGCCGCCGATGGGGCAGTGGATCTGTATCATGCCGACCTGAAAGGGCCGGCGGCCATCGTCATCGGCAACGAGGGCGAGGGCATGAGCCGATTGGTGGCAGAGAGCTGTGATGTGCTGGTGCGCATCCCCATGAAGGGCAATATCTCATCTCTCAATGCCTCCGCCGCGGCATCCATTCTTCTCTATGAGGCAGTGCGCCAGAGAGGATAAAAAACAAACATTCAATTTGGGAGCAAGCCATGAACAGAGAACCGGAAGAGCTTCAAACCAAACTGAATACAGAAGAAACCGAGAGCCAGTTCTCTCTGGAGGACATCCTGCGGGAATTTGGCGGCTGGACAAAGCCGGAAGAGCCGGAAACTCCGGAAGAACTTCCTGAGCCCGTACCTGAGAGCTCTGCGCCGGAAGAGCCGGAGGAGCCTCCTGTTCAGCAGACTGTCTCTGTGGCAGACCTGTCGGGAGATACCATCCGCTTTGCGCCGGTGACGGAGGAAGACCTGCAAGAGCCGGAGCACCCTACCCCCACAGAGCCTGTGGAGATGCCGGAAGAGCCGGAAGCTCCGGAGCTGGACGCCTATCAGCTGAGGGAAAAGCGCAAGGCACAGCGCCGGGCGGCCAGAAGACTGCGCCGACTGGCCTTTCAGCGCAAGCGTGCTCTGCGGGCAGCCCGCCGGGCTCGCCGGCGGGAAGAACCGGAGGTAGTTTATCCTTCAGCGGAGGATGCCTGCGCGGCCTATGCCCGGGGTGGTACTCTGCGCCTGCGTCTGCTGGCGGCACTGGTCATGACCCTTGCTTCTCTGGGTCTGCTTGTGTTGAGCCGTTACCCCATGGGAGTTCTGGATCTGACCCATCACGGCAGGGCGTTTTCCGTTGCGCAGCTTGCCTTGCTTTTGGCTCAGAGCGTGTTTTCTATCGATGTGTTTGTCCGGGGAGTCTATCAGGCGCTGAAACTGCGGTTTGACCTGATGTCTTTGCTGGTTTTGCAGGTGCTGATCACGGTGGTGGATTCCTTCTTCGCAATCCCGGCAGGACGGATGCCCTTCTGTGCAACAGCCTCCTTGTCGTTGCTTGTGGCATTGCGGAGCATCAGTCTGGAAAAGAAAGCCAAGTGGCGCACCTTGAAGACTGTTTTGTCCATGGAAGAACCTGTGGCGGCGGTGAAGGTGGAGAAAGCGTGGCATGATCTGGACTGTATGTTTCGGCGGGAAGGCAGTCTGGAGGACTTTACAGCCATGCTGGAAGCCCCCGATGCCGCCCAGAAGACCATGCGGGTCTACGGCCCGGTGACCGCTGTGCTCACAGGAGGTCTGGCGATATTTTCCGCATGGCGGGGCAACGCCTCGTTTTTGTGGGCATGGGCGGGACTGCTGACGGCGGCTGTGCCGGCAGGCGGTTTTCTGTCCTGCTGTCGCCCCTTTGGTATTCTGGCCAGACGGCTCAGCCGTAAGGGCGCGGCCATCTGTGGCTGGCGGGGAGCGAAGCTTCTCAGCGGAGAAGGCGGTATCGTCATTACCGACAACGACCTGTTCCCAGTGGATCATATTTCCATGAACGGCATGAAAATGTATTCCGAACTGCCTGTTCGGCAGGTGGTGGGCTATGCCACCGCTGTTGTTCAGGCGGCGGGAAGCGGGCTTCTGCCACTGTTCGAGCGGGTCATGGAAAACGAAAATGCCCGCCGTTACACGGTGGACAGCTTCCGTCAGTATGAAGGTGGCGGACTGGGCGCGGAGATTCGGGGCGATGTGGTGCTTCTGGGCTCTCTGGCCTTTATGCGCCTGATGGGCGTGGAAGTGCCTGAGGGCACAAGAGTGCAGTCGGCGGTGTATATCTCCGTCAACCGGGAGCTGGCAGGCGTGTTCGCTCTGACCTATGCCCCGGCATCGGATACCAAGAGCGGACTGCTGCGCGTCCTGCACAGTGCCGGTCTGACTCCGGTGCTGGCGACCCGGGACTTTATGATCACACCGGGTCTGGTGAAAAAACGCTATAAGATCCCCGCCGACCGGCTGGAATTCCCGGCGGTGGCGGAGCGGGTAAAGCTCTCCGGAGAAAATGCCGGAGAGACCGGCAAACAAGGCGCACTGATGTCCCGGGAAAATTTCTCGGCCTTTGCCGCAGCGGTCACCGGGGGAAGGCTTCTGCGCCGGACGGTACATTCCGCTGTGCGGGTGAGTCTGTTTTCGGGTCTGCTGGGCATGGGACTTCTGTTCCTGTTGACCTATCTGGATGCTCAGCTGGCGGCCTCGGCGGAAAACCTGCTGATCTATCAGCTTCTCTGGCTCATGCCCAGTCTGCTGATCACGGGTCTCGTTGGGAAAAGCGAATAAAAATACAAGGGTCGTTTTTGGCAAATGAAACAAAAAATTGTGCAAAAGGGTGAAAACCGAAGATAAGAATTGCAATCGTTTTGTACTTGATTTATAATTGGGTGTATTAGGCGATAAAAGCCGAGTGTTTCATAGCCGGGCCACGACCCCAGAGCCACAGGCCCGAAGAAAGGAGTACAAATCGTTATGAGCTACACCGCAAAGGATATTCGTAATATTGCACTGCTGGGACATGGCGGCGACGGCAAGACCATGCTGGCGGAAGATATGCTGTTCCTCTCCCATGGGTCTGACCGTATGGGCAGCATCGCAGACGGAAATACCGTTTCCGACTTCGATCCCGAAGAGATCAAACGGCAGTATTCCATTTCCACCTCTCTGATTCCCGTAGTATTTGATAATTGTAAGATCAATCTGCTGGATAACCCCGGCTTCTTTGATTTTGCCGGTGAGATCGTCCAGTCCCTTCGGGTAGCCGATGCAGGTCTGATCGTTCTGTCTGCCAAGGGCGGTATCGCCGTTGGTACGGAAAAGGCATGGAAGTCCCTGACCAAGGCCGGTCTGCCCACCATGTTCTACCTGTCCAAGATGGACGAGGATCACGCCAACTACTTCAAGGTTGTCGATGACCTCCGCGCTGCCTTCGGCAACTCCGTCGTGCCTATGCAGTTCCCCATTATGCAGGGTGAAAAGTGCGTGGGTCTGGTGGATATGCTCAGCAAGACCGCCCGTGACATCGAGGGCAATGATATGCCTCTGACCCCTGAGGCAGAAGCCCGTCTGGAAGAGTATCTGGGCATTCTGTCCGAGCAGGTGGCCGAGACCAGCGAAGAATTCATGGATAAGTTCTTCGAGGGCGAGCCCTTCACCACCGAGGAGATCATTCAGGGCGTCAAGGAAGGCATGAAGCAGCGTTCCATCACCCCTGTGTTCGCAGGCAGCGCTCTGACCGGCTACGGCAGCAAGCGTGTCATGGAGTACTTTGTCAAGTTCTGCCCCAACCCCCTGGAGGGCAAGGCTATGGAAACGGAAGATGGCGAAGTTGCTCTGGATCCCAACGGCAACCCCACGGCTTTCGTGTTTAAGACCATCTCCGACCAGTTCGGCAAGAACTCCTATTTCAAGGTCGTCGCCGGTGACATCACCGAGGGTATGAGCGTGACCAACATCCGTACCGGCGCTGCGGAAAAGCTCAGCAACATCTTCTATGCCAAGGGCAAGACCATGACCAAGACCGCCAAGGTGGTCTGCGGTGACATCGGTGTTGTCACCAAGCTGGGCTCTGTGAAGACCGGCGATACCCTGAGTGCTTCCGGCAAGGCCGTGGCACTCAAGCCCATGGAATACGATCACCCCTGCTACAAGATGGCCATCTACGCCAAGGTCAAGGGTCAGGAAGATAAGATCGCTGCCGGTCTGAGCAAGCTGGCTGAAGAAGACTGCTCCTTCATCTACGGCACGGACACGGAGACCAAGGAAATGACCATCGCCGGCGTGGGCGACATCCATCTGGGCGTCATCTGCTCCAAGCTGGCCAGCAAGTTCAAGGTCGAGGCCGAGATCCGTCCCGCCAAGATCGCTTACCGTGAGACCATCCGGAAAAAGGTCGAGATCCACGGCCGTCATAAGAAACAGTCCGGTGGCCATGGCCAGTTCGGTGATGTTTACATCCGCTTTGAGCCCCAGTCCGAAACGGAAGATATGATCTTCGGTGATGAGACTGTTGGTGGCTGCGTGCCCAAGAACTTTATCCCCTCTGTTGAAAAGGGTCTGCGTAACTGCATCGGCAAGGGCGTTCTGGCCGGTTATCCCATGGTGTTCCTGAAGGCAACCCTGTACTTCGGCTCTTACCATCCCGTCGACTCCTCCGATATGGCGTTCCAGACTGCCGCGGGCATCGCCTACAAGGAAGGCATCCCCACTGCCGGCCCCACTTTGCTGGAGCCCATCGGTGAGCTGAAGGTCTATGTGCCCGACAGCAACATGGGCGACATCATCGGCGATTTGAACAAGCGTCGTGGCCGTGTTATGGGCATGAACCCCACCGGCGACGGTCAGCAGGTGGTGGAGGCAGAAGTCCCCATGGGCGAAATGTCCTCCTATGCCACCGATCTGCGCTCCATGACGCAGGGCAGAGGCTCTTACAGCCTGAACTTCGTCCGCTACGAGGAAGTTCCCCAGGCCAACCAGGGCAAGATCATCGAGGAAGCCAAGAAGGCCGAAGAAGAATAAGACAAATAAAAAACACGCACCGAGAGGTGCGTGTTTTTTATTTCATAAATTTGTCGATGGCGTCACACAGGTCGTCCAGAGCCTTCTGATCGTCCTCTGCCACAGCATCCACGATGCAGTGGCGGATGTGGTCCTGCAGGATGATCTTACTGACGTTATTGAGGGCGGATCGTACTGCCGCCAATTGCACCAGCACTTCACTGCAATCCCGACCCTCCTCCACCATTTTCTTTACGGAGGTCAGGTGACCGATAGACCGGGCCAGACGGTTGATGACCGCCTTGGAGTTTTCGTGAACGTGGGGGTGATCTCCATGGCTGTGGGCGATTCCCAGCCGGTGAAGCTCCTCATGATCGTGGGTATGCTCCATGGTGACCTCCTTTATTGTCCGCCCCTGACATATTTCAGGACAGACAGGACGATTCCGGCTACGCAGTACAGCCCCAGCAGGGAGGAGACCAGTTCCACCACCCAGCCTGCCAGAGGGATCCAGCCCAGAATGAACTGCAGAAGACCCAGAACGGCACAGATGACCAGATAAATGATCACAGACCAGAACAAAGTCCCCGGCTGGCCGGGCAGAACGCTCATGCTGAGGGGAAAGTAGGGATAAATCTTTTCCATAGAAAAACCTCCGATGTTCAGGGAGATGACTTTGGTGTATCTTATCACAAACAGGGGGAAATTGCAAATGAAAGCCACCGGCCCGTTGACAGTGCCGGGAAATTGCAATACAATCAGGGACGGATAAGACCGGCGCGAAGCCGTGGAGTCAGCCATGCCACCAGTAGGAGCTTTCCCGCGTCCCATGGCAGAAACAGGAGCATCCCGCTGATCAGAGTCTGACGGATTGTCCAGTCCTGATGGAGAAAGACCGTCATGACCAAATGAAGCCACGGCAGACCGATGAGGTACAGGACACCAAGCCCCGCGGCACAGGACAGGCAAAGATCGCCAAATCCCAAGCCCCGCCGTTGGGTCAGATGACCTACGACCCAAGCCATGGGGATAAGTGCCAGAAGAAAGCCTCCCGTAGGTTGAGCCAGAGCCTGAAGCCCACCGCCCACAGTAAAAACAGGCAGACCGGCCAGTCCCAGAAGAAGATAGATCAGTTGGGATACAGCGCCCCAGCGAGACCCAAGAAGGACACCTGCCATGGCCGTAAAGACGATCTGCAGGGTAAAGGAAGCCAAAGGCATGGGGATGCGGATCCACGCGCCGATGGCGGTCAGCACCGCGAACAGGGCGCAAAGAATCATCCGGGTATTCTTTCCCATAAACTGCCTCCTTTCCTGTGGGGAAAGTATAGCAGTTCCCGGAGAAAAAAGCAAGAAAGGGTCAACTATGGACAGAAGCAAACTGCTGGACAATTTGCGTGATTATTCGTGGGGGGAGAATATCCTCCTGCTGGAGCAGGTGAAGTCCACCAACCTGACGGCCCGGGAGCTGGCTCTGCAGGGCGCGCCCCATGGTACAGTGGTGCTGGCGGAGCACCAGACTCAGGGCATGGGCAGACTGGGTCGCTCCTTTTCCTCTCCTGAGGGACTGGGAATCTATCTGTCTGTGATCTTGCGTTATACCCAACCGGCAGGGGAGCTTCTCCACCTGACGGCAGTGGCGGCGGAAGCTGTCCGCCGGGGCATAGAGGAGGCTACCGGTCTTTGCCCGCAAATCAAATGGATAAACGACCTGCTCATCGGCGGAAAAAAGCTCTGCGGGATACTGACCCAATGCCACAGCAGTCCCGACGGCGGGACAGAGGTCATTCTGGGCGTAGGCATCAACTGCAATCAGCAGACTAAGGACTTCCCCCCGGAACTGCGGGAGCGGGCAGTCTCTCTTTCTCAGGTGCTTGGACATCCCGTGGAACGGGAAACTGTAGCGGGAGCTGTCCTCTCCCAGCTGGCTCTGGCTATGGAGCAAGAGCCTGGTTTGTGGCTGGACAGCTATCGGAAAAACTGCCTGACTCTGGGCAGGGATATTTTGATTTTGCGGGGCGATACCACCCAAAAGGCGCACGCGGACAGTATGGATGACAAGGGCACGCTTCTGGTGACCCTGCCGGACAGCAGTCGGGAGCGGGTGTTTTCCGGAGAGGTATCCGTCCGGGGCATAGACGGATACTACTAATTAGAGTAAAAATTATTGCAAGTTTTTCTTGTCATTTTCCCCTTTTTGGGATAGGATAAGAATATACAGGAGGTGTAATGCCATGAGCAAACGAACCAAATGGGCCGTGGTCATCGGCGCTGTGGCGGCTGTGATCAGCGCAGTGGTGCTGATCGTGCTGTTCTGGGATAAACTGCTGGAGAAGTTCCCTTGCTGCTGCCGTTGGGCGGAAGAGCCGGATGAGATCGCTGAGGATGAAGAAGATCAGGTGGTGTCCTACGAGGCGGAAGAACTGTCCGACTACGCGGA
>JAZSAW010000067.1:0-4135 GCA_045602105.1 Candidatus Avilachnospira sp. | reverse complement strand
GCAGACATTGCCGCCGAAGTCGAAGAGGATCTCCTCGCCGTACTTGAAGCCGGTGATGCCGCGGTCAACCATCTTCATGGTGGAAACGATGATGACAACATCCTTGCCGCCTGCGTTGGCGTGGAGGTGGATCTCGCTGCCCATCATCTCGCTGACGTCAACGCTGGCCTTGTTGGCGTTCTCGCCGGTCTCGCTGATGCGGACATGGTTGGGACGAACGCCCAGAGTGATGTCCTGAGACTCAACGCCCTTGGCGCGGAGGTTTGCCTGCTTCTCCTCGCTGAGCTCGATCTTCATAGCGTCGAAGTATACGAAATACTTGCCGTCCTCAAGAGAGAGCTTTGCATCGAAGAAGTTCATCTGGGGCATGCCGATGAAGCCTGCAACGAAGAGGTTGGCGGGATGGTCATAGACCTCCTGAGGAGTGCCGATCTGCTGGATGAAGCCGTCTTTCATAATGACGATGCGGTCGCCCAGAGTCATAGCCTCGGTCTGGTCGTGGGTAACGTATATAAAGGTGGTGTCGATCTGCTGGCGGAGCTTGATGATCTCTGCGCGCATCTGGTTACGGAGCTTGGCGTCCAGGTTGGAAAGGGGCTCGTCCATAAGGAGAACCTTGGGCTCGCGGACGATGGCGCGGCCGATGGCAACACGCTGGCGCTGACCGCCGGAGAGAGCCTTGGGCTTGCGCTCCAGATACTGGGTGATGTCCAGAGTCTCAGCAGCCTTGCGTACACGCTCGTCGATCTCTTCCTTGCTCATCTTGCGCAGCTTCAGGGGGAAGGCCATGTTCTCATAAACGCTCATGTGGGGATAGAGAGCGTAGCTCTGGAAGACCATTGCGATGTCGCGGTCCTTGGGCTCAACGTCGTTGACCAGACGGTCCTCGATATAGAGCTCGCCTTCGCTGATCTCTTCAAGACCTGCGATCATGCGGAGAGTGGTGGACTTACCGCAGCCGGAAGGTCCGACCAAAACGATAAACTCGTTGTCTGCGATCTCCAGATTGAATTCCTGAACGGCTACAACGCCCTTATCGGTAATCTGAAGATTGATTTTCTCCTCGTTGGGGTCAACAGGAGCGTCCTTCTTGCTCTTCTTCTTGCTCTTTTTCTCGCCGGAGTTGGGGTAGATTTTCTTTACGTTTTTCAGGGTCAAACTTGCCATAGTTACCGGCTATGACGCAAAGGCCTCCGCCTACATGCGCCTCGTCCCCGAAGAGCGAAACTCCGTGGGACATTACGACAGGTCTCCACACTGCCGCACCGCAAGCCGCTGCGGTTAGCTTTTTCCTCCTTGTATCGTCTCCGGCGCTTATGTTGATGGAGTAAACGGCGGAGCGACGAATCTTTTGAGCGCATACTGCGCTTAGGGTAATTATATTCCATAAGACCTGCGGGCACAAGATTTTTTTCAAATTTTCCCCTTTCAACAAATTTCCACTCCCGCTTCTTCGCAGATTGACTAAATCGCCGTTGTGTCTTTCCCAAGAGGACATTCTTCTCCGTTCCCGGTCCTGCGTTCCTTTTACCATTTTACCCGATAAAGTGTGTAGAGAGATTTGCCCTGTTGCTTCGTGATTTTTCCATTTTTTCCCTCCCACCAACTCCTTCGCAGGCATTTTTGCCTTAACATTTTGTTAACATTATACAAAAATTATTTGCAGTCAATCCAAACATTGACTTCATTACAAAAATAAAGTATATTTGAAGGGTAAATATGGAGGTTTCCCACAATCTCCATAAACGAAAAATTAGGAGGACAATCCCATGAATGTTAAAAAGCTCATCGCGCTCATTCTTGTCGTTGTTATGCTTGCTGCTATGTTCGCAGGCTGCGGTAAGGATGACAAGGTAACTCTCGACGTCGTTGTCGCTGAGTACGGCCCCAACACCGCCGCATGGTGGAAGCAGTTCGAGGCTGATTTCGAAGCTGCCAACAAGGACATCGACCTGCTCGTTGACGTTGTTTCCTGGAACGACATCACCGCCAAGGTTCAGACCCTCATTGCAAACAACAATGCTCCCGACATCCTGAACATCGACTCCTTCGCCGATTATCAGGCAGCCGGCCTTCTCCTCCCCGCTCAGGCTTACGTTTCTGAGACCACCTATGCAAAGTTCTATCAGTCCTTCCTGGACCAGAGCGTTGTTGACGGCACCGTATGGGCTGTTCCCGACCTGGCTTCCTGCCGCGCTATGTACTACAACAAGGACATCCTTGATGCAGCCGGCGTTGCTGTTCCCACCACCTTCGAAGAGCTCCGCAAGGCTTGCGAAGCTATCAAGGCTTATGACCCCGACATCTATCCCTGGGGTGTTGACATGACCTCCGACGAAGGTCAGGCTTGCTTCGCTTACTACATCTGGAACAACGGCGGCGACTTCACCGACGCTGAAGGCAACTGGACCCTCAACGATCCCAAGAACGTTGAAGCTATCGAGTTCGTCGTAGGCCTCGTACAGGACGGCCTCACCAACTCTGACCCCGCCACCGAGACCCGCTATGTCAACCAGGATATGTTCGGCGCCGGCCAGGTTGCTATGATGATCGGACCCAACTCCATCCCCACCTACATTGCTGATGGCGGCTACTCCGTCAACTGGGGTGTTGCAGGTATCCCCGCTTCCACCGGCAACTCCATTGCTCACGGCGTTATGGACCGTTTCATGACCTTCGACAATGGCTACACCGAGGCTGAAATGGCTGCTATCACCACCTTCTATGATTTCTTCTATGAGGATACCCGCTACTCCGAGTGGGTTCTGATGGAAGGCTTCCTCCCCGCCACCACCGCCGGCGGCGAGGCTATGGCAAAGGCTGACCCCGCAAACGCAGCATGGATCGAGATCGTTGGCACTGCCAAGTTCTATCCCCAGTCCAAGGCTGAGTGGGCAGACGTTAAGACCGGCGTTATCGAGGTCGAGCAGTCCGCACTTCAGGGCGGCAACGTTCAGGAGCTCCTCGACGCTCTCCAGAATGAGATCGCCGGCTAAGAGCTCATAACCCCATACCACGCATTAAATATTAGTTGCAGCAGATGGGCCGGGTCTTAATGGCCCGGCCCATTTTGTCAGCCGCTTTCAAAGTGCGCCGGCAAGCTGCCCGCGCACTTTGAAAGCGGCTGTCAGGCAGACAGCCGCCACAGCACTTTTTAAGTCTGCTCCAAAAAAATAGGAGGTTGCTACCTTTGAGTACAAAAACTCTTGAGAAAACGTCCGCCAGAGAGCTGGACCCCAAGAAGCTGGCCGCCAGAAAGCGGGCTTACCGTAAGGCAGAGCCCTATATCTGGATCGCTCCCAGCCTCATTCTTATGTGCCTTTTCATCATTGTTCCCATCGTATACGTTTTTGCCACCGCCTTCGGCGAAGTGGACAGATTCGGCAGGATCAGCGGATTTGGTGGATTTCAAAACTTCGCCAATGTTCTGGATAACCCCGAGGTTGGCCGCGTGTTCATCAACACCATAGTCTGGACCGTGCTGGTCGTTGTTATAAGTACCGTTCTTGGCTTTATTCTGGCTCTGCTCCTCAACAACGAGTTCAAGGGCCGCAAGATCGCCCGCGCAATCGTGGTCTTCCCCTGGGCTACCACTCTGGTCGTTCAAGCCAGCGTCTGGAGCTTCATCATCAACAAGGACTTCGGCGCCCTGAACACCCTGCTGAAAACTCTCGGCATCATCTCCACAAACATCGACTGGACCCCCACTCCCGAGGCCTTCTTCGCCTGGGAGATCGCCTGCGGTATTTTCGTCACCATTCCCTTCGTCTGCTTTACCGTTCTCTCCGGTCTCCAGAGCATAGATTCCAGCCTTTATGAGGCTGCCACCGTGGACGGAGCAGGCTACTGGAGCAAGCTTTTCAATATCACTATCCCTCTTGTAAAGCCCAGTCTTACCGTTTCCACCGTTTTGAACATCATCTATGTTTTCAACTCCTTCCCCATTGTCTGGACGATGAGCCAGGGCGACCCGGCATATATGACGGACACTCTTGTCACTTACCTGTATAAGCTAAACTTCGCCAACTTCAAGCCGGGAGAGGCGGCGGCAATTTCTGTTATAGGCTTTGTAATACTCCTTGCCTGCGCCAGCCTTTATATGATTTCCACCCTGAAGAAAGGAGATGAATGATTA
>JAZSAW010000066.1:0-15151 GCA_045602105.1 Candidatus Avilachnospira sp. | reverse complement strand
CGGCGAACTGTTCGATTGTTACTGTGACGGAGGGTAAGGCGGTAGCGATAGGTATTGTTTACCCGGAATACTGCCGCCGGTGACGGGCCAAGTATGCCAACATTCAGTTCCCGGTATTCGGGCATAGCCAGCGTCCGCTGCAGAAGCTGACGGAAGATTCCCGCAGCCATAATGGTCCGATCCTCAAACTGTCCGACAAAATGGATGGTATAAATATCTCCCCACGGAGGCGCTTTCTGCAACTGACGCAGGGTAATCTCCAAATCATAAAAACGGTCATAGTCCTGCTGTGCCGCAAGCTGAATAACGCTGTGTTCCGGCGTCATGGTCTGGATGATCGCCCGACCGGACGCCATACCCCGACCGGCACGGCCGATGACCTGTGTGAGCATGGAAAAGGTGGTCTCAGCCGCCCGGTAATGATCCACATACAGGGACATATCCGCGTCCAGAACACCCACAAGGGTGACGTTTTCAAAGTTCAGACCCTTGGTCACCATTTGTGTCCCCAGAAGAATGGGGATGTTCTCCCGGGAAAACCGTTCCAGAATGGCCTCATGGGAGTTGGCTGCCGTGACTGTATCCGCATCCATCCGCAGAATTTCCGTGTCCGGGAACAGTCTTTGCAGTTCCTGCTCGATCCTCTGTGTACCCGTTCCCACAGGCTTCAGCGCACCGTTACAGTGAGGGCATCGGCTGGGAACAGGCTGAGAGTATCCGCAGTGATGACACATGAGCCGTCCGTTGGCTGTATGATGAGTCAGGCTGACACTGCATCTGGGACACATGGGCACTTCACCACAGTCCACGCAGATCAGGCATCGAGATGCACCCCGGCGGTTGAGAAACAGGATGCTCTGCCTTCCCTTGGAGATATTCTCCCGCAAAGCCAGAGAAAGCGGGGTGCTGATGGAGCCGGAATTGCCCTGTCGCAGTTCCTGCTTCATATCCACCAGCTCTACCTTGGGCAGGTCTTTGCCATTATAGCGTTCCGGCAGACAGTAGAGGGTATAAACTCCGCTTCGTGCCAGATACATACTTTCCAGAGAGGGCGTGGCAGAGCCCAGCACCACCAGTGCGCCGGCCTTGCTGCCACGGTAGATTCCAACCTCCCGGGCATGATACCGGGGGGCATTTTCGGATTTATAGGAGTGCTCCTGTTCTTCATCGATCAGGACAAGTCCCAGATTTTCCACAGGAGCAAATATGGCAGACCGTGTACCCAGAACGACCCGGGCTTTCCCCTGCCGTATCCGTTTCCATTCATCGTACCGCTGGGAGACCCGCAGTGCGCTGTGGAGTACAGCTACCTCCTGCCCAAAATGGGACATCAGCACCTGTATCAACTGAGGAGTCAGGGCGATCTCCGGCACAAGCAACATGGCGCTTTGTCCCTGTGATAAGGCCTTCTCGATCAGCTTCAGATAGATGGCTGTTTTTCCGCTTCCAGTCACCCCATAAAGGAGCGATACGCCGGGTTTTTCTTCAGACCACTGATGAAGAAGTCCGTCAAAAACCTCCTGCTGTCTGGGGTTAAGCACCAATGGCTCGGCAGGCTGAACTGTTGTGGGCAGGCAGTTGCGGAAAACAGGACGTACAGACAAGGTAAGATACCCCAGAGCTTCCAGACGACGAATCGTCGCCATATTTGCTCCTGTCAGGTAGCTGATCTCCTTGGTACTGCCACTGCCGATGGCGCAAAGAAGCTTCAACACCTCATACTGCATGGGCGCAGAACGCTTCTTCCCCTGGGCAAACTCCATAGTCTCCTCTGCCGAAACAGCAAGAGAGGCGATTTTCTCCGATTTATCATGAATCTTTTGATTAAAATCCAGACTTGAGCGAAGGTAGCCCTTTTTCTTCAGAGACAGCAGTGCCTGCTCCAAAATATCTGACTGGGGAATCAGCGCAGACAAAGCCTTCCTGTCCACCCTGCCCTCTCCCTGAGTTACAAGCTCCAAGATCTTACGGGACAGAGAATCCGGCTTCAGCTCCTGCCAGTCTATAGGCTTATCCGTCAGCTCCCAGGCTTCCTCGGTCTGAAACCACACTCCGGCAGGCAAAATCGCCTTAATGGCGTCATAAAAGGTGCAGAAATAGCGCTCCCGCAAAAAAGCCGCCAGACGGAGAAACTCCTCAGTCAAAACCGGCTGTTCATCCAGAACAGCCTCAAGGGCCTTTAGTCCTTCCTGCTCCTCCCTAGAAACAGAAAGCACCATCCCCTCGCAGTGACGGTTTCCTCTGCCAAAAGGTATCATCACACGCATACCTGGCTCTACGGTCATTTCCGGCGGGATTCGATAGGAGTATGGCTTGTCAATGGCATAAACTGCCGCTGAAACAGCAACAGATGCGATCATAAAACCATCCCCCTTAAGACGGCTTCAAGGCGTAGGCATATCTGCCTGCGCCTTGGGCCCAGAAATTCAGCGAAGATATTCGTCTTTGACCGAAGCAGTAAGCTTACCGTCAGCCACTTCGCGAATGGCCAGTGTAACGGGCTTCTGCTCCAGAGCGTATCCTTCCTGCTCTGCTTCAATGGAGATCTGGCGGGCACGCCGTGCGACCACATTGACCAGCAGGTAACGGCTGTCAACATGTTTCAGCAATTGAGACATAGGGGGGTAAAGCATAGGAAATTCCTCCTCAAAGTAAGTGTTTGCGGGATTTTGTCCTGCATTTTTCAGCGGTCATAATGGACATGATCTCATGTACGGCATTTTCCACCTTGTCATTCACGACCAGATAGTCATAGAGCTCAGCCTGAGTATACTCCCATTTCGCCCGTTCCAGACGGTCTTTCACGACCTCCGGAGCGGTATCGCCACGCCCCTGCAACCGCTGGGCAATATCATCAAAGGATGAGGCCATCATAAAGATCAAGATGGCGTCGGGACGGCGATGCTTCACATTCAGCGCACCCTGAGGCTCAATATCCAGCAGAATATCCTGACCTTCCTCAAGAGCCTTGTTCAAAGGTGCTTCCGGTGTGCCGTAAAAATTCCCGACGTATTCGGTGTATTCCAGCAATTCCTGCCCACGGATCATGGACTGAAAGGTTTCCTTGCTGACAAAGAAGTAGTTTTCTCCATCCACCTCACCGGGACGCATGGCCCGGGTAGTGGCAGACACAGAAAAATGGAGATTCGGACACCTGGACATAACCTCTCTGACTACGGTGCTTTTCCCCACACCGGAAGGGCCGGACAGTACGATCAGCTTTCCACTCACAGCATATCCTCCTCTTCCTCCCGGGCTATGGTATTGCCGGAAGCTCGTCCGGCTATGGTTTCCGGCAGAACAGCAGACAAAACCACATGGTCGGTATCCATCAGAATCACCGCTCTGGTTCTGCGCCCATAGGTCGCATCAATGAGCATCCCACGGTCTCGGGCTTCCTGTACGATGCGCTTGATGGGGGCAGATTCCGGACTGACGATGGCCAGAACCCGGCCGGAAGAAACCATATTTCCAAAACCAATATTGATCAGCTTCATGGCTCCTCCAACTTATTCGATATTCTGGGTCTGTTCCCGGATCTTCTCCAGCTCTGCCTTAATCTCAACCACAGTTCTGGCCTGTTCAATGTCATTTCCCTTAGAGCCGATGGTATTAGCCTCACGGTTCATTTCTTGCAGCAGGAAATCCAGCTTACGACCGATGCTTCCACCATCTTTGAGCATCTGTTCCAGTTGATTAAGATGGCTTCTCAGTCGCACAGTTTCCTCATCCACAGCGACCTTATCAGCAAACAGGGCAGCCTCCGTCAGGATTCTGCCTTCGTCAATATTCGTACCTGCCAGAACTTCCTGCATCTTTGCCTGCAGTCTTGCCCGATACTCAGCAACCGTAACAGGACTTCTGGTTTCCACAGCCTCTACAAGCTTAAGAATCGTCTGGCGACGGGAAAGTAGGTCTTCCGCCAGAGCAACACCCTCTGTGGCACGCATGGCGTTATACTGCTCCAGGGCTTCGGTCACCGTCTGCAGGATCTCCTCTGCCTGAGCTTCTTCGTCCACATCAGCCTTTTCCGTGACAAAAACATCCGGCAGTCTGGTCAGGGCGGTCACAGAAATATCATCCTGAACTGGATAATCCTTGGCAATGGTCTGCATGACCGCCAGATAACCCTCCAATATGGGTCTGTTCAGGGAGATCTTCGTATCATCTCCGGTGGCATTGACCAAGGAGACGAAAACATCGACCTTTCCCCGGGTCACATTTTCCTTGACAAGCTGTTTTACCCGGTCCTCTACAAAGGCAAATCCCCGGGGCAGCTTGATGTTGCAATCCAGATACCGATTGTTGACCGAGCGGATCTCAACTGAGATCTCCTGTCCTTCCGTCAGGCGGACAGCTCGTCCGTAACCGGTCATGCTTCTGATCAAATTATATCCCTCCATGTTCAGACTGTACGCAGACATGCCACGTACAGTCTGATCGATTGCTGATGTCAGCCGGCAGGAGAAACATCCACCACAATGGTGTACTCCGCCTCGCCAATAGCGCCGGCTCCCTCAAATCCATCAATATAGATCTTCACCGGCACGGTAACAGAATTGGTGGTATCCGGCAATGTGATGGCAGAGAAATCCGCCACGACCCGGACATTATCCTCCATGATCTTATTGATGTCATCCTCATTGGCCCGAACGGTAATGCTCAGGATATTGGTTTTCGGCTCGATCTTCAGGTTCGCAGCACCCACATACTGGAAGTGATTGCTGGAGATCCGCATCTGCCGGATGGACTTGTTCTTAATGGATACGGTAACATCGGCCTCCTGCTCACCGCTGAGGCTGGTACAACCTTCCGGAATGGTGATCACACGGGTCAGAGTCTCATTGTTGGTCATGAGAGAGGAGAGATCCAAGGCGGGAAGCTTGATGCTCTGGATACCTTCCAGCACAGTAGGCTCACCGGAAAGGCGCACAGTTTTGGGATAAATGTCCACAACAAGATCGGCTTCCGTTGCGCCACCACCCTCCACCAGAGGAATCTCCAGAGGAACGTCCTTGAACATCAGGACAGGCAGGGTGACCTCGATCTCTGTAACATCAGAGGTGATATTGGGATCATCGATCATTTCGCCATTCTCCCCAATAAGCTCATAAGACAAGGATGAGGTAATGGTCTGATCCACATTTTCCCGGCGCAAAATGGCCTGCGCGTAGCTGACCTGTTTGACCGTATCTGCCGGTCCAACGATCACGATCTCCGTATAGTTCTGTTCCAGCCGATCTGCAGTGTAGCCCTCCACAATATCCACCTCAGTGAGGATCTTCACGGGAACAGGCTTCTTTGCCAGTTTTTTGACCGTAATGGACACAGACTTCGGAGATCCTTTGATCAGGGTGAGATCCCAGTCCGTAGCCGTTGTGGGCAGATTGATGTCGGTCAGGTCGTACTGGAAGGTATAATCCTGCGCATTACGCAGTTTGCTCACATCCAGACTCACGGACATTTCATCTTTGTTTTCTGCCAGTTTGGACAGCTCCGAGCGCTTTCCGCTGAAGGTCAGAGAAATACCTGTAGGAACATTATCCGAGGTAATGAGGAGCTCATTGTCCTGACGAAGCAGATCTTCTCCGGTGAATACCACCGGAATATTGCTCAGGGTGCGTTCATCCTCCGGATTTTCCACTGTGACCACATAGATCCACAGACCAAGGGAGATCACAAGAGCCAGAAGCATACTGGGCCATCTTTTATTTTGCATCCTGTTGCTCCTTCTTTACCGTAAGTTGTCTGATTCGTGTCCACAAGGACTTCTGCTCCTCTACATCCGGGAGAAGCTCCTTGGTCAGCAGGCGTTCCAGTGTCTGCGGCGCCAGATGGCGTTTGAGCATGCCGTTGGTGGCAACGGAGATCGTGCCTGTTTCTTCGGATACAACAACCACCACGGCGTCGGAAACCTCCGAAGTTCCCACTGCCGCGCGATGCCGTGTACCCAGATCGCTGTTCAAATGCGGGTTTTCCGACAGAGGCATAACACAGCCCGCCGCAGCGATACGTCCTCCCCGGACGATGACCGCTCCGTCATGGAGAGACGCCTTGGGGAAAAACAGATTGCGCAAAAGCTGTTCGGAAGTTTTTGCCTCGATTCTGGTACCGGTCTTAAAATACTCGTCCAGAGCGGTCTCCCGCTCGAATACCAGCAAAACGCCCGTGTGCTCTCTGGACATGATCTCACAGGCAGACACGGTGGCCAGAATAGCCTCCTCCATCTCTCCCTTGGGAGTCTTTCCGTTAAGCAGATCCTTGAAATTCTTACCGCCGACCCGGTCAAGGGCACGGCGAAGCTCAGGATGGAAAATGATGACCAGAGCAATAAAGCCCAGAGAGAGAATATTGCTGAGGATAAAGTTCAGTACATAGAGCTGGAACACCGAAGTGATCCAGGTCAACAGCAGAATGATCACGATGGCACGGGCTACCCGGCCAGTACTGGTGGAGCGGACCCACCCGATGAGCTGATAAATCAAAACCGCCACGATCAAAATATCAAGAATATCCGTTACACCCATACCGGTGATCGCATTGATCGTACCGCGATAAAGATCCTGAATAAAGTTCAAAGCCCCACACCACCAATCTGAAATATCTATAAATTATCAACATAAATTATAGCTCAGATGACGGAAATTAGCAAGGGGCAACAGGAATAATTTCCTCAATTCTGTCCCGACAGGAGAATTTCTGCCAGACGGGTCACATCTTCCGGTGTATTCAGCGCAGAAAAGCTGACACGGACCGTCCCTGTTTCCAAGGTATTTGCGGATTCATGCGCCAGTGGCGCGCAATGCAGACCGGCGCGCACAGCGATGCCAGACTCTGCCAGACGCTCGGCCGTAGTCTCACAGTCCTCACCTTGGATTCTCAGGGACATGACGCCGGTCTGCAAATCTCCACCAGCATAAAACAGTTCCGCTTCCCGGTGTCCCTTAAGGGAATGAAAGAGCATCTTTAGAAGCAGTTGTTCGTGGGCGCGGATCTTATCCAAGCCGGTTGCCTGAATATATTGCAGTCCCTCCATCAGCCCTGCGATACCCGGCACATTGTGGGTCCCGGCCTCAGCCCGGTCAGGTAAAAATGCCGGCATATCCCGGCTCTGGGAACGGCTTCCCGTACCGCCACACAGTAATGGCTCTGGCAGTTGTCCGCACAAAAGAAGTCCTGTCCCCTGAGGGCCGAACAAAGCCTTGTGTCCCGGCGCGCAGATAAAAGACGCACCGGTCTTTCTTAAGGATATGGGTAAAACACCGGCAGACTGGGAAGCATCCACGATCAGGGGCACATTCCGTTTTCGGCAAAGCTCCGCGATCTGCGTAATGGGCAGGATATAGCCGAAAACATTGGAAACATGGGTGCAGATCACAGCCTTTGTGTCCCAAGTGATACATCGGGCGAAAGCCTCCAAGGTGTCTTTTGCGTCAAACAACCGCCTTCCTGCCACACAAATTTCTGCCCCCAGCTGGTGGAGTGGACGAAGGACAGCGTTATGCTCAAAGCCTGAGATGACCACCCGGTCTCCCGGATGAATGAGGGTACGAATCGCCATATTCAGTCCGTGGGTGGCATTGAAAGTAAATGCCACCTGCTCCGGCTCTGCATCAAAAAGTTCACCTGCCAAGACTCGACAGTTATAAACCGTTTCGCCTGCATTCATGGCCGCAGCGTGTCCACTCCGACCTACGCTGGCGCAGGACATCATAGCGTGCTGTACTGCCCGATAGACCTCCGGTGGTTTGGGCATAGTGGTGGCAGCCTGATCCAGATAGATCACAGAGCCACCTCCCGGGCTACACCCAGATGATCCAGACCAAAAATTCGTTCAAACCCCACGCCCGCAGTGCGTAACATGGCGGCCGCCGGATAGGAATCTGACCCATAGACACGAACAGCATAACCACAGCCCATGGAAGTCAGGGCTTTGGGAATTCGCACCAGTTCCCCGCCCAGCGCCTGCCCTCTCAGTAGTTGCACCGCCTGTTGCGCCCGTGTCAAGGAGCGAAAGGTAAAATAATATTCATACATTGTGCTACCCTCCCGTCCATCGTATGTGGAAACGGCAGGTTTCGACACAAAAATGACCTCCCTCGGGGAGGTCATTTCCCTATTCGATCAGGCAGACGGCATGGGCAGAGATTCCCTCTCCCCTGCCGGTGAAGCCCAGATGTTCCTCTGTGGTGGCTTTGATGTTCACCTGATCTTCTGCCACGTTCAGACACTGTGCCAGTCTTTCCCGCATCATGGGTATCCACTGAGCAAGCTTGGGTTTCTGGGCGATGACCGTTACATCCAGATTGGACAGTCTGTAGCCTTTTTCGTCCAACGCCTGTTTGACCCGTGCCAAAAGGAGCATGCTGTCAATGTCCTTATAGGCATTGTCCGTATCGGGGAACATTCCACCAATATCACCCATGGCCGCAGCGCCCAAAAGGGCGTCCATGACCGCGTGGACCAAAACGTCGGCATCAGAGTGTCCGGCAAGCCCGAGGGTGTAGGGTATCTCCACACCGCCCAAAATCAGCTTTCTACCCTCCGTCAGGCGATGTACGTCATATCCGTGACCGATTCTCACGAGTGTTTCCTCCTATCCAGAATAGCCTGCGCCAAAATCAGATCCATCGGCGTGGTGATTTTGATATTTTCCTCCGACCCTTGGGTAAGATAGACCCTCATGCCCAACGCCTCCACGGCGGAGCAGTCATCGGTAATGGGCGCATGTTCCTCCAGTGCCTTTTGCAGTGCCCCTCTGAGCAGGTCGAAATCAAAGATTTGAGGTGTCTGGACGGCAAAGAGCTTTTGCCGATCCGGCGTGCCGGTCACCAAATTCCCCTCTGCAATTTTGATGGTATCCTTCACCGGGACAGCCGGCGCAGCTGCGTGATATTTTCCCGCCTGACGGATGGTCTCCTCCACCACCTCCGGCAAAACCAAAGGACGCGCGCCGTCATGAACAGCCACCAAGCCCTCTTTTTTTGAGATATGATCCAAACCATTCATCACCGAATGTACCCGGGTCTCACCGCCGGGAACGACCGCCGTGACCTTGGTAAATCCATACTCCCGGCAAAGACTGTTTAGTTCATCCAGAAGCTCCTGTCTGGTCACCAGAACGATCTGGCGCACCAGCGGGCAGGACTGAAACACCTCCACCGTATGGGCGATCACAGGCCGACTGCCCAGTGGTGTCATGATCTTATCCGTTCCCTTCATTCTGGAGGACTGTCCCGCCGCCACAATGACTACGGCACAGGTCTGCGCTCTGGACTTGATTTTCGCCAGTAATTCCTTCAGCATGCGCCATCCTCCTTCAGTCCATGGACCAGTTCTTTGTAGACTGCGCCACGCACCATGAAGTTCTTGAACTGGTCAAAAGCTGCACAGGCCGGCGAGAGGGTGACCACATCACCGGGCATAGCACAGTTATTTGCCAAGGATACCGCCTCCTGCAAGGTGGCAACCGTATCAATGGGCAGTTCTTCCGAACGATAGTCCGGCGAGGTGATAACTGCATGGCGGATCTTTTCTGCAGTTGCCCCACAGAGGATCAGATGCTTCACATGGGCGACGATCTCCGGCCCAAGGGCATCGAATGGAATTTGTTTATCATAGCCTCCGGCGATCAGAATGACCTTTTGGTCGAAAGCGTGCAGACCGGCGATCGTTCTGGACGGACTGCTGGCTATGGAATCGTTATAATATCGGACTCCGTCCAGCTCCCGCACCAGCTCAATGCGATGCTCCACACCGCCAAAGCTACGAGCTACAGTGCGAACATCCTCATGAGAAGCGAGATCCTCCGTAGCACAGATGGCCGCCAGATAGTTTTCCACATTATGCAGTCCCGGAAGTAGAATTTCATCCTGCTTCATGACCGGCTGACCCTTATGCCAGATCACCCCATCCTGAAGCCACGCGCCCTCTTTCAGCACCTTTCCCCGGGAAAAACCCGTGACCTGACCGGACGCAACATCGGCAAAGGAAGCCGTCAGCTCATTGTCCAGATTAAGGACTATCCGCTGATCTGCAGACTGATGGCGGAAAATATTGGCCTTTGCCTGCACATATTCCTCCATATCCTTGTGTACATCCAGATGGTTGGGCGCAAGATTGGTGACCACAGCCACCTGGGGTGACTGGGTCATGTTCATCAGCTGGAAGGAGCTGAGCTCCACAACGGCTATGTCCTCAGGATTCATTTGTTTGACTTTTGGGAGCAGTGGCGTTCCGATATTTCCGCCGATCCAGACGGTCTTTCCCGCCTGTTTCAGGATCTCCGCGATCAGAGTCGTGGTGGTGGTCTTTCCGTCTGAGCCGGTAACCCCTATGATTTGACAGGGGCAAAGGGAGAAGAACGCTTCCATCTCCGAAGTCACCACCGCACCGCTTTCCCGGAGCTTGCGAAGGATGGGAATATCCGGGTGCATCCCCGGCGTCCGGAAAACCACATCTGCCTCCAGTCCATCCAGATAGCCCGCACCGACACGCAGTACAGCACCTGCGCGCTCCAGTTCCAGAACTTCATTATCCAGTTCCTCCCGGGGCAGTTTGTCGCACGCGGTAACCTGCAGACCGTAGGAAAGCAACAGGGTGATCAACGGGCGGTTGCTGACGCCGATACCCAGTACGGCGATGCGTTTGCCCCGGAAATGTTCAAAATAGGAATCCACCAAATTCATCATGGAATGACCTCTTTTCAATATCTCAGTCTATTATAGCCAACTCCATGGTTTTTTGCAATTGATTTGACAAGCCAAGGTAAATAAAGTAGAATAAACTCGCGACCGGGTCGGACAGTCGCGTGTGCAGTGCCGAAAGGCCGTACATGAGGAAAGTCCGGGCTCCACAGGGCAAGGATAACGGGTAACGCCCGCCGAAGGCGACTTCAGGAAAAGTGCAACAGAGATATACCGCCGGACTTTGTCCGGTAAGGGTGGAAAGGTGCGGTAAGAGCGCACCCGATGGTGTGGAAGCATCCATCGCTGCAAACTCTATCCGGAGCAACACCGCAGAGGAAACAAGGCTTGCCCGGCTGTTTCCGAGGAGGTGGCTGGATCACAGAAGCGATTCTGTGGCTAGATAGATGACTGTCGATTACAGAACCCGGCTTACAGACCCGATCGCACAATAAATATTCAGGACGAGTGTACAGGCACTCGTCTTTTGTTTTGCACAAAAAAACTGTATGATTTACCCCTATCTTTTTGCAACATTTTTCTCTCGGCCTATTGATTTTACTCTGGTAAAGTGATAAAATGTTAAAGACACCACTGTGAAAGGAGCATTTCCATGGCTCTTCCCCATTCAGAAAACACCGACCGCCTGTTCAGGGCGATCTTAAGCCTCAATTCTTTGGAAGAATGTTATGACTTCTTTGAAGACGCCTTTACCATCAAGGAAATTCAGGATATTACCCAGCGTTTTCAGGTAGCCACCCTGCTTCAGGAAGGCAAAAGCTATCAGGAAGTCAACGAGATCACAGGGGCAAGTACCGCCACCATTTGTCGGGTCAAGAAGTGTCTGCTTTACGGCAACAGCGGTTACCTGCTGGCATTGGAACGCATCTGCCCGACGGAGGAACAGCCATGAGACAACCTTACAAACCGGAAGAACGGGTTATCTTCGCCCTCAGGGATCTGTATCGTCGATATGGTTATGCCCCTTTCAAAATGAGTAAATTTGAGACCTATGAGCTGTATATGCAAAATAAGGATTTTCTGGTTTCCGACGGAATCATCACCTTTACAGATACCGATGGCACCCTTATGGCACTGAAACCGGATGTGACCTTGTCCATTGTCAAAAACTTCCGTCCGGCGACCCCCCTGCGGAAAGTCCATTACAGCGAAAATGTTTACCGTACTGCCGGTGCAGGACGCCCCTATCGGGAGATCATGCAGACGGGACTGGAATGTCTGGGTCAGGTGGAGCTTTACGAGATCTGCGAAGTGATACTCCTTGCAGCCAGAAGCCTGCAGATCATCTCTCCCAATTTTGTTCTGGACCTGTCCCATATGCAGATCGTATCCGACCTGATGGACTCCCTGTCTCTGTCCGCGGAACAAAAGTCCCGGGCACTGGAAGCTATTGCAGAGAAAAACGAAGATGCCCTGCGGGAGCTGTGCTGTCCTCTGACCGATGAACAGACCCGGCTTTTGCTGACCCTGCTGGATCTCAGCGGATCTATGGGCAAGGTACTGCCTGCTCTGGAGGAATTCTGTACCACAGAAAGTGCCTGTTGCGCTTTTGCACAGTTGCAGACCATCTACGAACTTCTGTGCCAGAATGATCTGCAGGATCATGTGCAACTGGATTTCTCCATGGTCAACGATATGAATTATTATAACGGCATCGTCTTCCGGGGCTATGTTCAGGGTATCCCCACAGGTATCCTCTCCGGCGGACAGTATGATAAGCTCATGAAAAAGATGGGCAAGGATGCCGGTGGCATCGGCTTTGCCGTATATCTTGACCAGCTGGAGCGCCTTGACCAGAGAAAAAAAGAATACGACGTGGATACGGTGATTTTGTATCAGCAAAGCGATGATATTCTGCAGTTGTCCGCCATGGCGCAGACCATGTCAGAAAAGGGCGAAAGTGTACTGCTTCTGCGTACATTACCCGAATCTCTGCGGTGTAAAACCGTTTTGCGCTTTACGGAAGGGAGGCTTGTCCCTTGAAAACCATGGTCAATGTGGCTCTGCCTAAAGGCAGACTGGGCGAAAAGGTCTATGCCATGTTTGAGAAAGCTGGCTTTGACTGCCCCAGTATTCAAGAACAAAACCGAAAACTGATATTTGAAAATCCGGAAACCGGCGTGCGGTTTTTCTGGGTCAAGCCCTCGGATGTGTCCATCTATGTTGAACGGGGTGCTGCGGATCTGGGCGTGGCCGGTAAGGACATTTTGCTGGAATACTGCCCCGATGTCTACGAGCTGGCAGATCTGCAACTGGGCAAATGCCGGATGGCTGTTGCGGCCAAGGAAGATTTTCGGGATGACCCTTCCAAAACCCTGAGAGTTGCCACCAAGTTTCCCCATATTGCCGGAAACTACTATAAGGCCCAATGCCGTGACATCGACATCATCAAGCTAAACGGCTCTATCGAGCTGGCGCCTATTCTGGGTCTGTCTGATGTCATCGTGGATATTGTGGAGACCGGTACGACCCTGAAAGAAAACGGACTTGCGCCCTTTGAGACCATTGTGCCCATCAGTGCACGGCTCATCAGCAACAAGGTAAGCTACAAATTCAAAAAAGACGCCATCTGCGCCATTTCCGCAGGACTGAAAGGTCAGGTGAACGATCGGTGATTCCCATTTTGAAACAAAACGAAGTGACCATGGAGGAAATTCTCTCCCGGGACGATCCCACGGTCAATGTCAGCGAAACCGTCAGCGCCATATTGGCTGATGTGCGGAAAAACGGTGACGATGCCCTGATCCGCTATGCCCGGGAGTTTGACCGAGTGGAGCTTTCCGCGTTGGAAGTGACCGCAGAGGAGATCGCACAGGCTATTGAACAGACAGAGCCGGAATTTCTGGATATACTGAAGCAGGCCGCCGAGAACATTCGTACGTTCCACCGTCAGCAGGTGCGAAGCAGTTTTATCCTCACGGAAAAACCAGGCGTGGTCATGGGACAACGGGTACAGCCCATTGAGAATGTGGGTATCTATGTTCCCGGAGGCACTGCCGCCTATCCTTCCACAGTTTTGATGGATTCCATCCCCGCCAAACTGGCTGGTTGCAAACAGATCGTCATGGTGACTCCTCCGGGTAAGGACGGCTGTGTTCCTGCCCCCATTCTGGCTGCTGCCTCCATCGCCGGTGTTGACCGTATCTTTAAGGTCGGTGGCGCGCAGGCTGTCGGTGCTCTGGCCTACGGCACCCAGTCCGTTCCCAAGGTGGATAAGATCGTTGGTCCGGGTAACGCCTATGTGGCAGAAGCCAAGCGTCAGGTCTTCGGTCTGGTGTCCATTGATATGATCGCGGGACCGAGCGAAATTCTGGTCATTGCCGATGGCACTTGTGATGCCGGAATAGTGGCCGCAGACCTGCTCTCACAGGCTGAGCACGACAAAAACGCCAGTGCCGTTCTGGTCACAGACAGCGAAGTTTTGGCGGAGGCTGTCCGGCAGGAGTTGGAGAAACAGATTCCCCTGCTTCCCAGAGCCGAGATCGCCCGGACGTCCATCGACAAAAACGGCAAGATCATCGTGACCGAGACCCTTGAACAGGCCATCGACATTTCCAACGCCCTTGCTCCGGAGCATCTGGAGCTTTGCGTGGACAAACCCTTTGATTATCTGGAATCCATTCGCCATGCCGGTTCTGTTTTTCTGGGCAAGCACTGCCCGGAAGCTCTTGGTGATTATCTGGCAGGGCCAAACCACACCCTGCCCACCAGTGGCACAGCGCGTTTTTCCAGTCCCCTGTCCGTAGATGATTTTGTTAAGAAATCCCAATACACCTATTTTACCGAAGATGCACTGAAACAGGTCTCCGATCAGATCGCCGTCTTTGCCCGCAGAGAAGGTCTGGAAGCCCATGCCAGAAGTGCGCTGATTCGATTTGAGGAAGGTCGCCTATGAGCCGATTTCTGAACGCCCGTTACCAGACCCTTGAGGTCTATACCCCCGGAGAACAGCCCCGGGACAAGGCCTATATCAAACTGAACACCAATGAGTCCCCCTACCCGCCTGCACCGCAGGTCATCGCTTCTGTGGGCAAAGGAGAGCTGGAAGACCTGCGCCTGTACTCCGACCCCACAAGCAAACCTCTTGTGGAGAAGCTGGCGGAGACCTACGGGGTTTCTCCGGAAAATGTATTTGTATCCAACGGGTCTGATGACATTTTGAACTTTGCCTTTATGGCCTTTTCCGGACAGCCCGCAAAAGCCATGTTCCCCGATGTGACCTACGGATTTTATCAGGTCTATGCTGATTTACATCAGGTAGAGGCAAAAATTTGTCCCCTTTCCGAGGATTTTTCCGTGGATTATAAGCAGTACCTTGTCCGGGACTGTATGATCGTTCTGGCCAATCCCAATGCTCAGGTGGGCAGAGCTCTGCCTCTTTGGCAAATGGAGGAGATCATTTCCTCCAATCCGGATCATGTGGTGCTGGTGGATGAGGCCTATGT
>JAZSAW010000065.1:0-7619 GCA_045602105.1 Candidatus Avilachnospira sp. | reverse complement strand
AGAAATATCCGCGCCGTCTCTGAGGATCTTTACGGCCATCTTACCGGTGGTGTAACCCAGGTCATAGTAGCTGATGGACAGGGTGGCGATACCGCAACCGGAGCAGATGCCCTCTTCACCGGCGATGACAGGGATCATCTTGGGCTCGCAGATGTTATCGATGATGCCGGTATTTTCCGCAACGGTGTTATCCGTGGGAACGTAGATGACATCGCAGTTATCGGCGGCAGTGGTGCAGACCTGAGCCAGATCGTTGGAATCCGTGAAAGGATAGAGGGTCGCGGTGAGACCTTCGGCTTCCAGTTCGGCCTTGACCACATCCACCTGATACTGGCTATTGGCTTCCTTGGAGCAGTAGAGCAGACCAACTGTCTGAGCCTCAGGGCACCATTCGGTGATCATGGCAGCCTGCTTATCCAGAGGCGCCAGATCGGAAGTACCGGAGATGTTGCCACCCACAGTGCCGTCAAAGTCCTGCAGGTTCAGAGCGACGCCGTACTCCGTGACGGAAGTGCCCAGGATGGGAATATCGGCGGTAGCTGCGGCAGCGGACTGCAGAGCGGGAGTAGCATTGGCCAAGATCAGGTCAACATTGTTGGAAACGAACTGGTTGGCGATGGTGGAGCAGGTGGCAGGGTCGCCCTGACCGTTCTGCACGTCAAATTCCACGGCGTCTTCGCCAAGCTCATCAATAATGGCCTGCTTAAAGCCATCGGTAGCGGCATCGAGAGCAACATGCTCCATCAACTGGCAGATGCCAACGGTATAGGTGGCATCACCCTGTTCGGAAGAACAGGAGGTGAGCATAAAGCAACTGCCAACGCAAATCACCAATGCTAAAATGAGAGATACGACTTTTTTCATGTTAAGGACTCCTTGCTGTTTAGAATTAATATTCGCACAGGGCTTTGCTCTGTGTAAATCACAAAATAAACCCCCGCTCCTTCCATAAAGAAAGAACAGGGACAGTCATAGACCGCGTTACCACTCTGCTTCGCTCTTTTCTCACAAAAAGAGCCTCCTGAGGTGCATTAAGCATCTGCGCAAGATAACGGTTGCTACCGGTGAGGCCTACTTGTTCTCCGTTCAGCCCACAGCTAACAGAAGGAATTCGCCAAGCCTGCGTTACTGTTTTGCACCGACCAACAGCTCTCTGAAACGCCCGGAATTGGTTACTCTTTTCTGTTCAAACGCCTTTGGTATCATTGATTTTTTAACAATATACCACTTTAAAAAGGTAAAGTCAATAGGTATTTTTATTTTTTATAAAAACAGCGCAGTCTCTACCGACTGCGCTGTTCTGGTCTAATCAAACCTTATCCACGGGAGAGCTGCCACTGCTGGAACGCATCGGCAGCCAGAGCAAATTCCTCGTCCTCCACGATCTCCTCCACGGTGCTTTCCTCCGGCAGATAGCGGAACAGGAAAATATCTGCCTCCAGCTCCGGTACATCCAGATCGGGAGTCAGGGCGATATACTGCCGTTCAGCGGTCTCATACATGGCGATGACCCGGAACTCCACATCCTGGGCTGTACCGTCCTCGTCGGTGACGGTCAGGGTAATGGTCTGGTAATCCATTTCTGCCCCACCACAGTTTCCGTGCCGGCACTGATGATCCTGATGAGATCCGCAGTCATGGCCACAGTCGTGACCCTCTCCGTGATGGTCGCAACGAACATTGGGGTCATACATCAGGGCATTATTCAGGAAGTTCTCCACCGCCTGATCCGCCAGGCCACGGCAACCGCCATAGAGCTTGATTCCCGCCTCTGCCAGAGCCATCTGCGCCCCTGCGCCGATACCGCCACAGAGCAGAACATCCACGGCTCTGTCCTTCAAAAATCCTGCCAATGCGCCATGTCCGCTACCCTGCGTGTCCACCACCTGACTGGACACCACCCGGTCGTTTTCCACATCGTAGATCTTCATCTGCTCCGTATGTCCAAAATGCTGAAAGATTTCTCCGTTTTCATAGGTCACTGCAATTTTCATGATCGCTTCTCTCCGTATCAAAATAGTTTTGTTCCGTCTACATATTTACTGTAGATATTCCGGTCATCGCCCAGATAGGCGATACGCTCCAGTCGCTCCTTTACGGTCAGGGGCTGGGGATGATCCAGATTGCTGTCATCCAGCACCACGGCATCCAAAGCATAATCCGGCGCAAAGGCACCCACTTTGCCGAAGAATGCACCGCCACCCCGGGTGGCCAGATAGAACGCCGTATCAAAATCAAGAGGCTTCACCGACTGATCCAGAAGTCGCCAACGGAGCTTGGAGGACTGGATGGCATGGGTCATGGCCTTGAACATACTCTCATGACTGCCACCGGCCACATCTGTGGCAAGACCTACATGAAGCCCAAAGTCCAGATAGCGGTTAATGGGGGCGACGCCGGAGGATACATTGATATTGGACTCCGGAGAATGGGCGATAAAGACGCCGTTTTCCCTGAGCATGGTCATTTCTTCCTCATCGGAATAGACACAGTGCGCCATGATGCAGGGGTGGTCACCGCCCAGCAGGCCGAATTTCCGGTAGGCGTCACCGTAGTTTTTGGCATCGGGCACAAGCTCTTTGACCCACGCGATCTCCGAAAGGTTTTCCGACAGATGACTCTGGACGGGAACATCAAATTCCGCCCGAAGCTCTCCCAGCGCCTGCATTAAGTCATCCGTACATGAGGGGGTAAAGCGGGGGGTGATGATGGGTTTGGTATGCTTCCACTTCCCTGCCGTCCGCTCCAGCCAACGGCGGGTCTGCTTCACAGATTCTTCGGTAGTGGGCTCACGGTAGTAATCGGGACTGTTGCGGTTCATATTGATTTTGCCCACATAGCTTACCAGACCGCTTTGCTCCATTTTTTCCATGAGAAGCTCCGTTGCGGGCACATGGATGGTAGCAAAGATACAAGCTCGGGTGGTCTCACTGCGACGCAGATGGTCGGCAAACTGACCATAGGCCAATTCCGCGTAGTTCAGATCCTGATACTTGCTTTCCTCCGGGAAGGTATGGGCATTGAGCCAATCCAGCAGTTCCATATCCATGCCAAGCCCCCGGAAGGAAAACTGGGGTGCATGAATGTGCAGGTCAGCCATGCCGGGAATGATCAGCCGGTCACCGTAGTCCGTCAGGGGAAGCTGACGGTAAGCTTCCGGCAGTTGGGGAAATACGCCGGCACAACGGTCATCTACGCAGACCAGATAATGATTTTCCAGAATTTCAAGGTGTTCTCTGTCCAGACTGTGGCAAATATGTCCTTTCAGTACAAAGCTAGCCATGGACTCACGCCCCTTTCTGATTTCATTATAGCACAGCCCAAAGAAAATATCTAGATTGCTACCGGATATTTCCTTGATTTTCCGTCCATTTTATCGTACACTTGTCCCAGAAAGAGGTGGTCAACGTGGCAAAATCCGAAGGACAGAAGCTGAAGCTTTTATATCTGAAAAAACTACTGGAAGAACAGTCCGATGAGCTCCATCCCCTGAACACCAACGATATTCTCGCCTATCTGGCCAAACATGACATCAAGGCAGAGCGCAAGGCCATCTACAATGACATTCTCTGCCTGCAGGATTTCGGCATGGATATTCTCCATAAGCCCGGTCGCAACGGTGGATACTATCTGGCCAGCCGGGATTTTGAGCTGCCGGAACTGAAATTACTGGTTGATGCTGTCCAGTCCTGCCGGTTTTTAACCAGCAAAAAATCCATGCAACTGATCTCCAAGCTCAGTAATCTTGCCAGTATTCACGAAGCCGGCAGTCTGAAACGGCAGGTGCTGGTATCCGGGCGGGTCAAGAACATGAATGAGAGCATCTACTATACGGTGGATCTGCTCCATGAGGCCATCACATCCAACTCCAAGATCCGTTTCCGCTATGCAGAATGGGGCATGGACGGCAAACGCCATGAGCGCCCCGGTATCTATGAGGCCAGTCCCTATGGGCTCATCTGGGACGAAGAAAGGTACTATCTGGTGGCTCATTCGGAGCGCCACGGAATCACCCATTACCGGGTGGATCGGATGACCGCACTGGAGCTCACCGGCGAGCCTCGATACATTGCGCCGGAGATCAAGGAACTGGATGTTTCCGCTTACGGACGGAATGTTTTCGGTATGTTCGGCCGGGAGACTACCCGCGTTCGGATGCGCTTTCACCGCTCCCACGCCGGTGTGGTACTGGAGCGTTTCGGCATGGAGACCATGCTGATCCCCGACGGTGACGAGCACTTTATCTTTACCGCCGATGTGGCAGTCTCTCCCCTGTTTCTGGGTTGGCTGGCGGGCTTCGGCGATAAGGCGGAGATCCTCTCCCCGCAGAGCGTCATCGATGCGTATATTGCCCTGTGCCGTCCCGCTCTGGAGCAATATCTGTAATCTGACTGAAAAGACCGACCTGTCACAGGTCGGTCTTATGATTTTTGAAAACCCTGAACATTCCTATTGCAAGAAAAACAACACCGATCACCAGAAATGATGCCAAACAGATCACATGAATATTTCCTTCCAGGCACTGTTCCCAATCGCTGAAATTCACCTGATAGGAATTTTCATTTGTACCAAACAGCACATCCACCACATAATCAACGAAATAATACGCAACCGTACTGGATACCACACAAATGCCCGCTTTCAGAAAAGCATCAAAATGCAATGCGCAAATGACGGTACAAAAGATAGCGGGTGCATACCCATAGAAGGTGATCAAAATCGATGGGACAAGCATAAACGGATGCCAGAAATTTACATTCAGCAAAAGCAAAATGGTCAATACACAGGCTATGGTGAACGAAATGATAAATTTATAGCGGGTCAGGCTTGTTTTTGATAACAGGATAGGCAAAAACAGCAACACATACCCCATTAAAACGCCGATACAGGCGGTCAAAAACCAAGATAGGCCATTGGTATACACGGCACAGGTAAACAAAAGCAGGCTAACGGACAGGTACGTTGTCACCGAAAAAACAAGCAGTTTATTTGTCTGAATAAAAGATGTAACTGTAGGCACAAAAGTGTAGGCACACAGCAATGCGGCGAGCACAATAAAAAACCAGGAAAGGGTATGGTTTACCGCAAGATTGCAGATGAAACAAACCAGCAATGCAGTAGCATAGGATATTGTCGGCACCAGTATCCACGCACTGCGAATGACACGGAATTTGCGCGCTTCATGCTTCAGCTTCCTTGCGTCCGTGTCTGTTGAAGCCGTGATCAATTCGTGTTCACTGATCTCAAGGACACGGCAAATATCGGAAATCAGGGTAATATCAGGATAGGAAACCCCTCGTTCCCATTTACTCACTGCCCCTTCCGTAACAAACAGCAATTCTGCCAGCTCTTTTTGGGAATAGTTTTTCTCTGTTCGTTTGGATTTGATAAATGCGCCAAATGTCTTTTTGTCTGTCATTCTCGACCACCTCCGCCTGACATTGTACGGATACCGGTATTTTTCGTCAATGGACTGTCTGTCCACCCCTTGTTTTTACATATCGAATAAGGCGCAGCAAAAATTGCTGCGCCTCTAAAATTCAGTCCTCGTAGTACTTGACCGTAACTTTTTCCGTATTGGCAAGCGCCTGCTCCATAAGGGCTTCCACATCCAGCTTGCTCTCCGCTTCTTCTACCTGACTGAGTACGGGTTTGGTTTTGGGATGCCGGGGAGTAAAGACCGTGCAGCAGTCTTCATAAGGCAGGATGGATGTCTCCATAGTACCGATCTTCCGGGCTATGGTGACGATCTCCTCTTTGTCCATGCCGATCAGAGGCATAAACACGGGAATATCCACCACCGCGCCGGTGACATTCATGGCTTCCATGGTCTGGGAGGCCACCTGACCCAGATTTTCTCCGGTGACCAGAGCCTTACAGCCGTGATCCTTGGCGATGCGCTGGGCGATTTTCATCATAAACCGGCGCATAATGAGGGTGAAATATTCCTCGGGGCAGTTATCCCGTATGGCTTCCTGAATCTGGGTGAAGCTCACGATGTCCACAGTCATCCGTCCGCAGTATTTGGTCATAAGCCGAGCCAACTCCAGCACCTTTTCCTTGGCACGCTCGGAGGTGTAGGGGTAGGAGAAGAAATGGACACACTCCAGCTCCACGCCACGCTTGGCGATCATATAACCGGCCACGGGAGAATCGATACCGCCGGACAGCAGGACTGCCGCCCGACCACCCATACCTGTAGGCAGACCGCCTGCGCCGGGCAGAGAAGGTCCATGGACATAGGCCGCGTAATCCCGCACCTCTACATAGACCGTATAAGCGGGGTTATGGACATCTACCTGCACATGGGGGAAAGCCTCTGCCAGACGACCGCCGATCTCCTGAGAAAGCTGGATGGAATTCAAGGGGAACTGCTTGTCCGCCCGCTTGCTCTCCACCTTGAAGCTCCGCTGGACAGCCAGATCATCCCCCAGATATTCCATAACACCGGCAAAAATGGCATCCAGATTCTTTTCACAGGGATGACACCGGCACATGGACGCAATACCAAACACAGTTCCGCAGGCCTCCCACGCACCGTCCAGATCGCACTGATCGTTTTCCGGCTCAACATAAATGGTGGACTGCTTCAAAAATACCCGGAACTCACCAAATCGGCGGATACGCTTGCGGATATTTCCCTTGAGACAGGCCTCAAAGGCACGGCGGTTTTGTCCTTTCAGGACGATCTCGCCCAATTTCAGCAAAAAAATCTCGTTCATGGTCTTCTCCTTTATTCGTTACCGTCCAGCCGGAATGACCGGTACTGGACAGCTTCTGCAATGTGCATAGGCTGAATCTGCTCCTGCCCTTCTAAGTCAGCGATGGTCCTGGCTACCCGCAGTACCCGATCATAGCTTCGGGCTGTCAGGTTCAGGGCACGGAAAGCGTTCTGCATCAGGTTTGCCCCATCTTCCGTCAGGGCGCAGAATTGACGCATCTGTTTCTGATCCATAGAGGCGTTAACGCCGGCATCTCCATAACGCTGACGCTGGCGTTCCCGAGCTTCCGTCACCCGATTGCGAATGGCTTCCGACGGCTCTGCGGTCATGGTCTGGCTGACCTCAGAGTAGGTCAGTGCCGGCACTTCCACGATAATATCGATACGGTCCAACAGCGGTCCGCTGATTCGACTGAGATACTGATGTACCGCCCGCTGAGAGCATTTACAACGACCGGAGGGGTCGCCGTACCATCCGCATTTACAGGGATTCATGGCACAGACCAGCATAAATTCACTGGGATAGGTCAAACTTCCCGACACCCGGGAAATGGTCACCCGGCGATCCTCCAGAGGCTGACGAAGCACCTCCAGAGTATCCGTCCGGAATTCCGGCAATTCATCGAGAAACAATACCCCGTGGTGCGCCAAAGACACCTCGCCGGGTCTGGGGACAGAGCCCCCACCGGCCAGACCGGCAGCCGACACTGTGTGGTGAGGGCTTCGGAAGGGGCTCACCGACACCATGGGCTGTTCCGGGGTCAGCAGACCCATGACGGAATGGATCTTGGTCACTTCCAGCGCCTCCTGCCGGGACAGAGGCGGTAGAATAGAGGGCAGGCGTTTGGCCAGCATACTTTTGCCCGAGCCGGGAGGCCCGACCAACAGGACATTGTGC
>JAZSAW010000064.1:0-6017 GCA_045602105.1 Candidatus Avilachnospira sp. | reverse complement strand
GGGGGAGAGCGACTTTGGCGCGCGGGAGCGCGACCCGGAGCGGTCTCCCCCTACGATCTTTTTCATCCAATGCTTTTGTGATCGGACAAAAGCATTGGCCGTCGGAGACTGAAGGCATCTGCCAATGGCGGATGCCTTCACAACAAAACTTGTATAAAATTATTTGCGGGAAGTGAACTTATTCAGCAGGGAGACCACCAGAATGATGATGATGGTCATCAGGAAAATTCCCGCATAGCCGGTGCCCATAACAGGCAGGGCTTTCATCAAAAGATCCATATGCATAGTATGTACCTCCAATTAACCAAGCAGGGGCTTGACCAGAGCCAGAATCAGACCGCCGGCAATGACGGAAGCGATCTGGCCGGAAACGTTGACGCCGATGGAGTGCATCAGCAGGAAATTCTGATTGTCCTCCTCCAGACCCATCTTGTGGACCACACGGGCGGACATGGGGAAGGCAGAGATACCGGCAGCGCCGATCATGGGGTTGATCTTCTTGTCCTTAGGCAGGAACAGGTTCATGAGCTTTGCGATCATGACACCGCCAAAGGTATCAAAGACAAAGGCGACCAGACCAAGGCCGATAATAATGAGGGTGTCGATCTGCAGGAAGCTGGCGGCCTTCATCTGGGAAGCGATGGTGATGCCCAGGAAGATGGTGACCAAGTTTGCCAGCGCATTCTGTGCAGTTTCGGAGATGGAGTTCATGACACCGCACTCCCGGATCAGGTTACCGAACATCAGGAAACCGATCAGGGCGACTGCATCGGGGGCGACCAGACCAACGATGACGGTGACCACGATGGGGAACAGGATCTTGGTCAGCTTGGAAACTTCCTTGCCCTGATACTGCATCTTGATCTTCCGCTCGGCCTTGGTGGTGCAGAGTTTGATGATGGGTGGCTGGACCAGAGGCACCAGAGCCATGTAGGAGTAGGCGGCCACCATAATGGCGCCCAGATACTTGGAGCCCAGCTGCTGAGCCACAAAGATAGAGGTAGGACCGTCGGCAGCGCCGATAATGGCGATGGAGGCGGCATCGGGGATTTCATAGCCCAGCAGGGAAGCCAAGGCCAGAGTAAAGAAAATACCGAACTGGGCAGCCGCGCCGAAGATCATCAGCTTGGGGTTGGTGAGCAGGGGGGTGAAGTCGATCATGGCACCGATGCCGATGAACAAAATCAGGGGAAACAGCTCAGCTCCCTCGATGCCGATGTGGAACAGGGTGTCCAGAACGTGCTGGACGCCTTCTCCGGGGACAGGCAGGGGCAGATTCACCAGAATCGCGCCGAAGCCCATGGGCAGGAGCAGGGTGGGCTCCATGTCCTTTGCGATGGCCAGATAGATCAGCACACCGCCGATGATCCACATGACGATCTCCTGCCAGTGGATGTTAGCGAGATTGGCAAAGATAACTTCCATAATTACCTCCAATTTTTCAAAAGTACTATCATCATAGCATAAAACTTTCCCGGAAACAATTGGCATTTTTGCGAAAATGCTAAACTTTTACACAGTACGGAAGATTTGCCTTTCCTGCCGGGATGTGGTATAGTAAAAACATCCAAAAAGGAGGGATGTCCAATGAAACGAGCCTTTGATTTTCGGGCTGAGGCCCGGCGCGCCCTGTCGGGAAACTGGGGCAAAGCCGTAGCCGTGGGACTGGTGGCCACCTTGCTCACCGGCGGGGTCGCCGTTGTCAATACCGGAGCAAATTCTACCAATGAGGGTTATCTGAGCCTTTCCGGGCACGAAAGCTGGATCGGACTGATGACCCTGGCCTCTGCCATTACCCTTGTGGCACTGGTCATCGGCGGTGCGGTGACCATGGGCTGGAGCAAATTTAATCTGAAGCTGGTGCGTAATGAGCCGGCAAAGTTCGGGGACCTGTTCTCCTGCTTTGACCGCATCGGCAAGGGCTTTTGTATGAGCTTTCTCATGGGACTGTTTGTATTTTTGTGGTCGCTTCTGCTGGTGATCCCCGGCATTGTCGCCACCTATCGCTACGCACTGACTCCTTACATTCTGGCAGAGCACCCGGAAATGGGTGCGCTGGAGGCCATCCGGGAGTCCGGACGGCTCATGCGGGGCAATAAATGGAGACTGTTCTGCCTGCAACTGAGTTTCTTCGGCTGGGCACTTCTGTCAGCTTTTACCATGGGTATCGGTACGCTGTGGCTGACCCCTTATATCCAAACCGCCACCGCCGCTTTTTATGAAGACATTGTCAGACCGGAATAAGAAGAAGGTCGCTTCCATTGGGAAGCGACCTTCTTCTTATTTATTTTCTGCTTTGGCCTCGCAGTACCGGCAGCGATACACACCCTGTTCCCGGTCAGTGAGGATAAAGGTCTGGGGCAATTCCTGTTCTGTGGTGGAAATGCACCGGGGATTTTTGCACTTGATCACATTGACCAGCTTTTCCGGCAGGGTGATGGCTTTCTTTTCTGCCAGTTCGCCGTTTCGGATGATGTTCACCGTGGCATGGGGGTCAACATAGCCGATGACGTCCGTATCCAGATCGATGGCGGCGTCCACCTTGATGATGTCCTTGTGCCCCATTTTCCGGGAGTGGACGTTCATGATCATGGCCACAGAGCAGTCCTTCAGCTCATCCAGATGCAGGAGCTGATACAGGAGCATGCCCCGTCCGGCGGCAATATGGTCGATGACGATGCCGTTGATGATGGAGTCGATTTTCATGGCGTTACACCTCCAAAAGCTTCAGAATCAGCGCCTTGCGCATGATCTTGCCGTACAGGGCCTGCTTAAAGTAGCAGGCTCTGGGATCATCATCCACCGCCACGCTGATCTCATTGACACGGGGCAGGGGATGGAGAATGATCAGATCCTTTTTGGCGTTTTCCAGCTTCTCCGGGGTCAGGATGTAGCTGTCCTTCAGGCGCAGGTAGTCCTCCTCGTTGAAGAACCGTTCTCTCTGCACACGGGTCATATACAGCACGTCCAGCCCAGGCATGACGGCTTCCAGATCCGTGGTCTCCACAAACTCGTGACCGCTGGGCAGGATATGCTCGGTCTTGACATAGCCGGGGAGTTTCAGCTCATCGGGAGAGATGAGGACGAATTTGATGTTGTGATACCGGCACATGGCGGCAATAAGGGAGTGGACGGTGCGTCCGAACTTCAAGTCACCGCAAAGGCCGATGGTCAGGTTGTCAAACCGGCCTTTTTCAATGTGGATGGTCAGCAGGTCAGCCAGAGTCTGGGTGGGATGGAAGTGACCGCCGTCACCGGCGTTGACCACAGGGATGGTGGCGTTCATAGCGGCCACAAGGGGCGCGCCCTCCTTGGGGTGGCGCATGGCCAGAATGTCGGCATAACAGCTGATCATCTTGGCGGTGTCCGCCACGCTCTCACCTTTGGCGGCAGAGGAGGAGGAAGCGGAGGCCACACTGAGCACATTACCGCCCAGCTCATACATGGCGGCCTCGAAGCACAGACGGGTACGGGTGGAGGGCTCATAGAACATGGTGGCAAGCTTCTTGCCGTCACACCGATGGGCATATTTTTCGGGGTTTGCCATAATGTCCTCGGCGATAGCGACCATGTCGTCCAGTTCCTCCACGGACAGATCCAGAATATCGATCAGACTTCTCATTGATTACCTCCGATCCAGCTCTCGTCCGAGGGGTTGTTGCGGAAACGCAGGAGCTTTTCAATATCGGCAGGCTGGATGTAGCCTTCCTCCGCGGCAACCTGCGCGATGACGTCAAAATTGGTCAGGCTGGTGTTTTCCACATTGGCGGCGGCCAGACGGTCCAGACCCTTCTGCATCCCGTAGGTGAAGATGGACACGATGCCCAGCACCTCAGCACCGGCTTCCCGCAGAACATTGACCACTTCGATGCAGCTGCCGCCGGTGGAGATCAGATCTTCCACAACAACGACCTTCTGACCGGGCTCAAGCTTGCCCTCGATCTGGTTCTGCCGACCGTGATCCTTGTTGCCGGAGCGGACATAACCCATGGGCAGACCCAGAATATGACCCACAATGGCGGCGTGGGCGATGCCGGCGGTGGAAGTGCCCATAAGCACGTCCACATCGGGGTATTTTTCCCGAATCACATCCGCCAGAGCGTTTTCCACATCATTGCGGACCTCCGGGGCGGTGAGGGTCAGGCGGTTGTCGCAGTACACGGGGCTCTTGATGCCACTGGCCCAGGTAAAGGGCTCCCAGGGGCGGAAAAACACAGCTTTGATTTTCAGCAAATCTTTTGCAATAACAATATGGGCGTTTTCCATGGTATATCTCCTTTTATCAGTCTACAAATTCCCGCACGCACCGTTCATAGGCGGCCACGGGGTCTTCTGCGGCAGTAATGGGACGGCCGACTACGATATAGTCCGAGCCGATCTTCTTGGCCTGTTCCGGGGTCATGACCCGGACCTGATCGCCCTTGTCGCCGTCGGCGAAGCGGACGCCGGGGGTAACGGTGACAAAGTTCTTTCCGCAACGTCCGTGGACGGCTTCAGCCTCCAGAGGAGAGCAGACCACGCCATCCAGACCGGCCTCCATGGCGTTCTGGGCGTAGTGCATGACCACCTCTGCCATAGGCGCGTCAATGAGCAGATCCTGCTTCATGGCTTCCGGGCTGGTGGAGGTCAGCTGGGTCATGGCGATGAGTATAGGGCGGGTGCCGTTGGGACGGGTCAGACCCTCCAGAGCGGCCTGCATCATGGCTTTTGTACCGCCGGCGTGGAGATTGGTCATATCCACATCCAGCCGGGAGAGCACGGCCATGGATTTTTTCACGGTGTTGGGGATGTCATGGAGCTTCAGATCCAAAAAGATCTGATGACCCCGGGCTTTCAGCTCCCGGACGATATCCGGACCTTCGGCGTAGTACAGCTCCATGCCGATCTTGATAAAGGGCTTTTTGCCGGTGAACTGATCCAGAAAAGCCAGAGTAGCTTCCTTGCTGGCAAAGTCACAGGCGATGATGACGTCTTTTCCCATGTTGATGACCTCCGTTCTTTAATGGCTTGCGCCGATAATATCCGTCAGATTTTGGATGCCGTATTCCGCCATGACAGCGGGTAGTTCTTCGATGATGGTCTTGCAGACAAAGGGGTCGACCAGATTGGCAGCACCCACTTCCACGGCTGTCGCGCCGGCCATCATCATCTCCACCACATCTCTGGCGCAGGACACACCGCCCATGCCCACCACAGGGATGGACACCGCCTGACTGACCTGCCAGACCATCCGCAGAGCCACAGGGAACACCGCAGGGCCGGAATAACCGCCAGTGGTGTTGGCAATGATGGGCTTGCGGGTGCGCAGATTCAGGCGCATACCCATGAGGGTGTTGATGAGGCTGACGCCGTCTGCGCCTGCGTCCTCGCAGGCTTTGGCGATGGCCACGATGTCTGTGACATTGGGGGAGAGCTTGATGATAATGGGCTTTTTGCTTACCTTGCGGACGGCCTCGGTCACCTGACCGGCGGCCTTGGGGTCAGTGCCGAAGCTCATGCCTCCGCCGTGGACGTTGGGGCAGGAGATATTGACCTCCAGCCAGCCGATGCCGTCTTCCTTGTCCAGTTTTTCCGCCACTTCCACATACTCATCTACAGAAAAGCCGGAGATATTGGCCATGACCGGCTTGTGGAAAATTTTCCGAAGCTCGGGCAATTCGTGGGCGATCACATGATCCACGCCGGGATTTTGCAGACCCACGGCATTGAGCATCCCGGAGGGACACTCGGCAATACGGGGAGTGGGGTTGCCGAAGCGGGGCTCCCGGGTCGTGCCCTTAAAGGAGAAGGAACCCAGAATGTTGATGTCATAAAGCTCGTGGAACTCCCGACCGAAGCCAAACGTGCCACTGGCAGGGATAATGGGGTTGTCCAACTGAATACCGCACAGGGTCACTTTGGTGTTTACCATACGATCTCCTCCCGCTCCAGCACAGGGCCGTCCTTGCAGATTCGCTTGTTGCCGTACTTGGTCTTGCAGGTGCAGCCCATGCACGCGCCAAATCCGCAGCCCATGC
>JAZSAW010000063.1:0-3055 GCA_045602105.1 Candidatus Avilachnospira sp. | reverse complement strand
CTCCCGCCGGTGCGGATTATGTCCATATTGACGTCATGGACGGCCTGTTCGTCCCCAATATCACCATCGGTATTCCCGTGGTGGAGGCCATTCGGAAGATCACCGATCTGGTGCTGGACGTGCATCTGATGATCGACCGCCCTGTGCGGTATGTAGAGCGGTTTTGTCAGGCCGGTGCTGACCTAGTCACTGTCCATGTGGAAGCTGACACAGAGGAAAACACCCTGGAAGCGCTGCGGAAGATCAAGGCCTGTGGCGTAAAAGCCGGTGTGGTGGTCAAGCCCAAGACTCCGGCAGAGGCAGTGCTTCCGTTCCTGCACCTGTGCGATCTGATTCTGGTCATGACCGTAGAGCCCGGTTTTGGCGGTCAGAGCTTCATGGCAGACATGATGCCCAAGGTCAGTCAGATTCGTGCCTATATTCAGGAGCAAAACCCCACCTGCGAGCTGGAGGTGGACGGTGGCGTCAATCCCGAGACCGGCAAGATCTGTGTGGACGCCGGCGCTGATGTGCTTGTAGCAGGCTCTGCCTACTTTAAGGCAACCGACCCCAAGGCCTTTGTGAATAGCCTGAAATCTCTGTAATAGAAAAAATCCGCTGTGAACTCACAGCGGATTTTCGTTTATGCACTTTGCTTTCCCAAAAGCCGACAGCAAAGCCGGTACAAGGGCATAAGCAGAATAAAGGTCAGTATAGCGTTGGACGCACAGTGGACAAGGTCAAAGGGTATGCCGGCTACCCAATAGGCGAAGGCTGCCGCCCAGCCTCCCACAAAGAAGTACGGGATGGCACACAGCGCGCCAAAAAGCAGACCAAATATCCCGGAAAGTGCCGCCCAGAACCATGGCGAGCGGTTGTTTCGGAACAAAACAGCCAGAACAGTCAGCACAGTCCAGACATAGAGGTAGTTGACAAACCACATGGAAAAGCCGTAGATCAACCCCTCCAGCAGGACGAAAAGATAGACGGAATACAGAGCCCTCCAGCCAAAAAGCAGTGCCCCCAATATGACAAACACCGACACCAGATGGACATTGGGGATGGCCGCCAGGGCTACCTGTGTCGCCACCATCATGGCACTGAGCAGTGCCATGACCATCAGCTCCCGGAGCTTTCCTTTACCAGCCGACGGATAAGACAAATTCATAATGATCTCCGTCTGCAATGGCGCAGGCATCCACGCCGTAATCCACCCGCTCGCCGGATTTGGTATAGCACCACCACTGCTGTTTGGTCTCATCGACGGTCTCGCCGTCCACCGTGAGGATATACATACCGTACTGGCTCTCTGTGCCCGCAATGAGACCTTCCTGTTCCATGGCCTCTCGCAGATATTCCGCATCGGTATGGATGGTAAAGGTGTTGGTCTGACCGTCCAGATGGGTCACATCCACTGTGATGGTCTTACTGCCTTCCACAGTTTCCGGACCAAAGGCCAGCCAGCAGACCGCTGCCACTGCCACCAGAATGACCAGAAGCAGCACGGCAATAAGGGGTTTTCTGTTCTTCATAAAAAATCTCCTTTCTGTGTACGGCTGTACAAAGAAAGGAGATTCCACAAACATGATCATGGCACAATGCGCTGTAATCCGCAGCTCCTTGCACAGCCCATCCGCCAGGTATTCTGACTTGGTTTCTCCGCATCTGCCGTCTTCCCGGTTGCCCAGTGACCTTTTGGCAGACGCTCCACCTTACAGCGACGGTATCGTGGGGGATTTACACCCCGCTTCCCTGAATCGGACGTCTTGTATGAAGTTCTGTTTTACCATATCACTGCCTTGGGAAAATGTCAATGGAAACTTATCCCTTGATGCTCCCGTCGGCATTGAACAGAGGCAGTTTTTCCAGATAGATCAGATCGCTTCTGTCCTGGGCATCGCCCTCGGCCAGAATGGCCATTCTGCCACAGATCTCACCACCGGCGGTCTCCACCAGCTTTTCCAGCGCGTGGAGGGATTCGCCTGTGGAAATAACATCGTCCACGATCAAAATACGCTTGCCCTTCATCAGCTCTGCGTCATGACCGTCCAGATACAAATGCTGTTCCCGGTCTGTGGTGATGGAGTGGACGGCAACATCCAATATGTCCTGCATATAGAGCTTCGAGCCTTTTCTGGCCAGTATGTACTTGTTCTGACCGCTCTGCCGTGCCATTTCGTGAATCAGGGGGATACCCTTGGCTTCCGCGGTAATGAGATAATCATACTGGGGCGCTCTTTTCAGCAGTTCCCGGGCACTGGCGACCGTCAGCTCCACATCGCCGAAAATCACAAAGGCGCCGATATACAGCTCATCGGTCACTTTGCAAAGAGGCAGATCCCGCTCCACACCGGCAATGGTCATACGATGAAACATAAGGCTTTCGCTCCTTTCTTCTTATATCTTCATTATAAATCTCGCCGGAAGCCTTGTCAATTCTCCCACAAGGAAAAAGTCCGACTGTTCCTCCTTTCTGCCACATAGACTGTGGTAACTGTGAAAGGAGGGTTTTGTTTTGTCTTCTCAAGGCTCTGTCATTGCCCGGGTCTATACCTCCGATGCCTATCTGCCTCTGGCTGACGCCGTGGTAAGCTTTACCCGGATACTGGATGACGGCTCCCGCAGACTGCTTGCCATCCGCAGGACCGACAGCAGTGGTCTGACCGCCCCTGTGTACGTGGAGACACCGGACGCCAGTCAATCCCTGACCCCCGGTATGTCGGTGCGCCCCTACGCCTCCGTAGATGTTCAGGTGGAAGTTCCCGGCTACGGCGGGATACTGGCAGAGGGCGTGCAGGTATTCCCCGGCGTAGAGACCATTCAGGGATTACAGCTTCGTCCCCGGCCTGTGACTTCCTACGAAAACGGACAGACCACCGTCCCCGGCACAAGCCAGAATTTGTAGGAGGTGCAAAATGCCCGAAACACCTGTTGTTTTCCCCTACATCCCGGAACAGATCACCGTCCATCTGGGCGAGCCCGATGAGCCCGCCTCCAATGTGACCGTTTCCTTTACCCAGTATGTGAAAAATGTCGCCTCCAGCGAGGTCTATCCCACATGGGACGAAAGCGCCCT
>JAZSAW010000062.1:0-4868 GCA_045602105.1 Candidatus Avilachnospira sp. | reverse complement strand
GGACGTCATGAACCGGATGAACGATGCCTGCAAGACCTGGAAGGCCCGCCACAACGTGGACTTCTCCCTGTACGGCACTCCTCTGGAATCCACCACCTACAAGTTTGCCAAGTGCCTGCAGAAGCGCTTCGGCATCATCGAGGGTGTGACGGACAAGGGTTACATCACCAATTCCTACCATGTCCATGTGACCGAGCCCATCGACGCTTTCACCAAGCTGAGATTTGAGGCGGAGTTCCAGCACCTGTCTCCCGGCGGTGCCATCAGCTATGTGGAAGTTCCCAATATGCAGAACAATCTGGACGCCGTATTGGAGATCATGAAGTTCATCTACGAGAACATCATCTATGCCGAGCTGAACACCAAGTCCGACTACTGTCAGGTCTGTGGCTTCGACGGTGAGATCGAGATCCACGATGACGAGGACGGCAAGCTGGTCTGGACCTGCCCCCAGTGTGGCAATCAGGATCAGAACAAGATGAATGTCGCCCGCCGTACCTGTGGCTACATCGGTACACAGTTCTGGAATCAGGGTCGTACTCAGGAGATTCGTGACCGGGTGCTGCACCTGTAAGCTATCTGACTGCTGAGAGGCTCCCGCTTTGGGAGCCTCTTTCCATTGCGTTTCATTGTTTTCTCTGTTATACTGAACTTTACGGAGGGTCTGTCCATGAATTATGCCAATCTGAAAACCTATGATATTGCCAACGGGCCGGGCGTCCGTGTCAGCCTTTTTGTTTCCGGCTGTACCCATCACTGTAAAGAGTGTTTTAACCGGGAGGCCTGGGATTTTGACTACGGCCAGCCCTTTGACCAGAAGGTCATGGATAAGATACTCGACGCCCTGAAGCCGGATTATATTCGGGGCATCACCTATCTGGGCGGTGAGCCTCTTGATCCCCGCAATCAGGCAGGTCTTCTTGACCTGAGCCGGCAAATCAAACAGAAGTATCCCCAGAAATCCATCTGGTGCTTTACGGGCTATGTCTACGAGCATCTGCCTATGGTAGAACAGGTAACTCAGCCTTTGTTGGAGCTGTGTGATGTTCTGGTGGACGGACCGTTTATTCTGGAAAAGAAAAACCTCAGTCTGCGCTTCCGTGGATCGGAAAATCAGCGTCTGATCGATCTGCCCGCTACCCTGGCCAGCGGTACTGTGACCCTGTGGGAAGAATAAAGGAGAACAACATGACCCAAGTTGCTGTAAAAAAGCTTCGTCCCGGTGCAAAATTGCCGGCCTTTGGCTCGGAATTTGCCGCCGGAGCTGACCTGTACGCCTGTCTGGATCATGCCGTTACCATTGACCCCCACGAAACTGTGATGATCCCCACGGGCATCGCCATGGAGATCCCTGTCGGCTGGGCGGGACTGGTCTATGCCCGAAGTGGTCTTGCCATGAAGCGGGATCTTGCTCCCGCCAACAAGGTAGGCGTGGTGGATGCCGACTATCGGGGTGAACTGATGGTGGCTCTACACAATCACGGCAAGTCCGCTCAGATCGTAGAGCCCGATGAGCGTATTGCCCAGCTTGTCCTTACCCCCTATTTACAGGCCCATTACCACGAAGTACAGGAGCTTTCCGATACTGCCAGAGGCAGCGGCGGATTTGGCTCCACCGGCACAAAATAACAAGCAAGGAGGTGCTTCCATGTCCGACTTTTTGCCCATTTCCAAACAAGATATGAAAAAGCTCGGCTGGGAGCAGTGCGACTTTGTCTACATCATCGGCGACGCCTATGTAGATCATCCCTCCTTTGGACACGCCATTATCAGCCGGGTATTGGAATCAGCCGGTTACAAGGTAGGCATTATTTCTCAGCCCGACTGGAAAGACCCCAATTCCATCTGCCGTCTCGGTGAGCCCCGACTGGGCTTTCTGGTCATGGGCGGAAACATGGATTCCATGGTCAACCACTACTCGGTCTCCCGGAAAAAGCGCAAGACCGACGCCTTTTCCCCCGGCGGTGTTATGGGCAAACGCCCGGACTACGCCGTGACTGTCTACTGCAATCTGATTCGCCGGAGCTTTCCCAAAAAACCGGTGATCATCGGCGGTATCGAAGCCAGTCTGCGACGGCTGGCTCATTACGACTACTGGTCAGATAAGCTCAAACGCTCGATACTGTTGGATTCTCAGGCTGACCTTTTGCTCTATGGCATGGGTGAGCGCAGTATCGTTGAGGTAGCGGACGCCCTGAATTCCGGTATGGACATTCGGGACATCACATGGATCGACGGCTCTGTGTTTGCCTGCAAGAAACCCGACGGCGCAGTGCCCCAGATCGTCCTGCCGTCCTATGAAGTCCTGTGCAAGGATAAGCGCAAGTATGCCGAGAGCTTTTATCTGCAATACCAAAATACCGATCCCTTTACGGCTAAACGGCTGGTCGAGCCCTACGGCGACTGCTTCGTGGTGCAAAACCCGCCTCAGAAGCCCCTTTCTCAGCAAGAGATGGATCGGGTCTTTGGGCTCAATTACGCCCGCACCTATCATCCCAGTTATGAAAAAGCCGGAGGCATCCCCGCCATTGCTGAGGTCAAATTCAGCCTCATCTCCAACCGGGGCTGTTTCGGTGCTTGCTCCTTCTGCGCCCTGACCTTCCATCAGGGTCGCATCATCCAGACCCGCAGTCATCAGTCTATTCTGGCAGAAGCCCAGAAAATGGTCTGGGATCCGGATTTCAAGGGCTATATCCACGATGTTGGCGGTCCTACCGCCAATTTCCGCCAGCCTGCCTGTGCCAAACAGTTAAAGCATGGGGCGTGCCAAAACCGCCAGTGCCTGTTCCCTACCCCCTGCAAAAATATGGTGGCAGATCACAGTGATTATCTGGCTCTGCTCCGAAAGCTCCGTCAGCTTCCCAATGTCAAAAAAGTCTTTATCCGCAGTGGTATCCGTTTTGACTACCTGCTGGCAGACAAAAATGACGCCTTTTTTAAGGAGATGGTCAAGCACCATATCTCCGGACAGTTGAAGGTCGCACCGGAGCATATCGCCGACCCGGTACTTGACCTGATGGGCAAGCCCAGAAACGCGGTGTATGAGCAGTTTTTGACCAAATATAAGCGACTGAACGAGCAGTTGGGGCTGAAACAATTTGTTGTCCCCTACCTCATGTCCTCCCATCCCGGCTCTACCCTAAAAGAAGCCGTTGCTCTTGCGGAATATCTGCGGGATCTGGGCTATATGCCGGAGCAGGTGCAGGATTTTTATCCGACGCCCTCCACCATTTCTACGGTCATGTACTACACCGGCCTTGACCCCCGCACCATGAAAAAGGTCTATGTGCCAACCAATCCCCACGAAAAAGCCATGCAAAGAGCCCTGATTCAGTACCGAAATCCCAAGAATTACACTCTGGTCCATGAAGCTCTGGTCAAGGCAGGACGGACAGATCTCATCGGTTTTGGCAAGCATTGCCTCATTCGTCCCGCTCCCGGGGATAAGGTCGCAAGGCCTGTGCCCCAAAAAGCCCCTGCCGGCAGAAAACCTGCCCCAAAAGGGAAAAAGAGACGATAAAAAGGAGACCGATCGCCATGCTAAAGCGCACTGTTCAAGGTACAGACCTTTCCCGGGTCATTCTGGGCTCGACCTACTTCGGCACGACCATTGACGAAGCCCATGCCTTTGCCCTGATGGACCTCTATTACGAGCTTGGTGGACGTACTATAGATACTGCACGGGTCTACGGTGCATGGACCGGCAATATCGGTGACGCTGAGAAAACCATTGGTCGCTGGCTCTCCATGCGTGGGCATCAGGATATACGCATCATCACCAAATGTGCCCACCCTGCGCCGGATGACCGCTCCAAAGGTCGTCTTGACCCCAAAAGCATCCGGGAGGATATGGAGCGTAGCGCCGATGCTCTGGGTCGTGCCCCGGATTGGACGCTTCTGCACCGGGATGATGTGTCCCGCCCTGTGGAAGAAATTTTGGAATCCCTGAATGGCAGTCTCTCTGACGGACTGACCCGACATATCGGATGCTCCAACTGGACAGTTGACCGCATCAATGAAGCAAACGCTGTTGCCGGTGCGCACGGTCTGACCGGCTTTACTCTCAGTGAGATTCTCTGGAGTCTGGGCAACACCACGCCTGCTTTGCAGGGGGATGAAACTCTGGTCTGCATGAATGACAAGGAATATCACGGCTATCTGGATAATCAAATCCCTGTTCTGGCCTTTTCCTCTCAGGCCAAGGGCTACTTTTCCAAAATCATAGCAGGTGGTGAGGAAGCACTTTCCCCAAAATCCCGCTCACGTTTCTCCCTGCCGGTCAATGCAGACCGTCTGGAACGATTGAGCGAGTTTTGCAGAGAGCGGGGACTCTCCCCCGCGGCAGTTGTCCTTGCCTGTATCACCTACAACACACTTCCCGCTTGTGCCATCATCGGCTGTTCCAACGAAGTCCAGCTTGCCGACAGCATGACCGCCGCCGACCTGACCCTCAGCCCCAAAGAAGTCCGCTGGCTGTTTGATGGAAAGTAAATTAGCAAAACGGAGTCTGAATTTCAGACTCCGTTTCACATATCTCTTGCATAAGGCGGAAAAATATAGTATATTAGTCGGTATGAAACTTTGAAACGAGGTGTTTTCATGAGCAAGGTTTTTCTTCCTGAGGGCTACAAGTCTCCCCTGTCTGTCTACGAAATGCAACGCGCCATTGAATTCATTAAGAGCAACTTCCAGTCTAATCTGGGTCACGCTCTGAATTTGCGCCGTGTTTCCGCGCCCCTGTTTGTGGATGAAAATTCCGGTCTCAACGATAACCTCAACGGTCACGAAAGACCCGTCAGCTTTGATATTCCCGATGTGGGCAGTAACGCGCAGGTAGTCCACTCTCTGGCCAAATGGAAGCGTCTGGC
>JAZSAW010000061.1:0-5148 GCA_045602105.1 Candidatus Avilachnospira sp. | reverse complement strand
GAGCGCGACCCGGAGCGGTCTCCCCCTACGATCTTTTTCATCCAATGCTTTTGTGATCGGACAAAAGCATTGGCCGTCGGAGACTGAAGGCATCCGCCATTGGCGGATGCCTTCAAATATACTGTTACCAACAGGCTTTCGGTGTTATTCTTCCCAGAGATCCTGAAGTTCCAGATACTCCTGATACTGATCTTCCAATTCCGGTGTGATCTCCGGCTCAGGTTCAGGTTCGGGCTCTGGCTCAGGCCCCACAATAAACTTGGCGTCATATTTTTCATAGACGCTGATCTCGCACTTTTCCTTCCGCAGGAATGTGCCGTCCAGATCATAGAAGTTTTTGTAGGTCCAGTAGGTATAGCCTGTGTGGGGACTTTGAATTTGCTCCCGATAGCCTACGGGCTTGGTCTCATCCAGAATTTCGATCTCCTCGTAGGGCGTAGTGGAGGTCAGCTCATAAGTCATCTTGACCGTATAATCATGCTCCATAGTGCCGTTCAGGCTCACGCTGACCAGACCGTTTTCCACGGTGGTGTTGATCATCACGGGAGTGGAGTTGGTGTTCTTGAACTTGAAGTCCAGCGCACCCCAATAGACTGTGGCGTCCATACCGGGATTCACATAGCTCACCACATACATATGGGGCGCTCGTTCCACAGTCTGCAGATCCGCCAGAAGCGTGCAGTAATAGATCATGGAGGCGATCTGGCAGATACCGCCACCGACCTCGGACTCACTGGCGCCGCCGTCGGCATAGATAATGCCTTCCTTATAGCCCTTTTCCGCCGTGCGCTCACCTACCGCGTTATTGAAAGAAAAAACTTCTCCGGGCTCAAGCACTGTGCCGTTGATGGCCTCACAGGCCAGCTTCAGGTTGGCTGTCCGGTTGGCGTTTCCGGTATAGCGGATAGAATAGGCCGCCAGCTCATCGGAGTAATACTTCTTTTTGTACTGCGCAAGGGTCATACTGGGCTTGATCTCCCCCAAGGGAATTTCGATCGTCGAGCCCTCTTCCGCCAATGCCAATTGCTGGTTGGCAGCCACCAGATCAAAGCCATAGCCCACCACTTCTTTCACCAGTGTTCTGGTGGACTTATCATAGTAGGCATTTTGGGCGGAAGTGCAGTACTTTTGGTAATAGCTCTGCAGATCCACAATGTCATAGGGACGCATATCATAGCCCCAGGTAATATCCGAAAGGTCGCCACTGTGGTAGGCGGCAATGACCGCCTCATAGAGTCCGTCTGCATCCAGACTGCGTCCGTTATAGCCCAACTGAATGGTGATCAGCTGTTTTTCCTCGTCCATGGTCACTTCCGACTGCTCCATCTCCTGCTCTACATCGGCAGCAGTTTTATCGATAAGCTCCCGGATGTACTCCGTGTCCACCTGCAGGAAGTCTTCCATGTTCAGAATATAGGCGGATTCCTGACATTGAATATAGGTACGCAGGGCATGGAACACGCCACCATCCCGGCCGTAGTTCATGGCAGCCTCCACCATCGCGCCGGAATCCAACGGAGAATTGGCCATTTCCGGGTCAAAGACCAGCTTTCGGTCCGGAAGCTGAACAGTGAGCGTTCTGGTGGCATGGGTGCTCAACAAACTGGTTTCCAGCGCCTGCTTGGCCTGCTCAGCCTCCATGCCTCCGATGTTCACACCGGAAACGCAGACGTTGGGGAACACCGTGTCACCGCTTTTCAGGCTCACGCCCCAAAAGAAAACGCCGAGAAAAATAGCTACGGCCACGACCGCCGCCACAATGCCGGCGATCAGGAACACTTTTTGGGATCGCTTTTCATTGGTACTGATAAGAATCCCTCCTTTACATGGGATACCATCTTCAGTATAGCCCAAAGAAGCCAGCCAATCAACAACATTTGGGAGTCAATTTTATGTCAATTCGTTACAATCCGGGGCTTTTGAAAAGATTTGTCAACGCTCCCACCTTGTGGTATAATAAGCAAAATCCCACTTTTGGAGGCATCCCATGTTCTATGCCCTGCTGGCGGTCTTTTCCGCTTTTATTGTTTTTGCCGATCAGTTCACCAAATTTCTTACCGTCACCCATATCCCTCAGGTAGGTCTGGAGATTCCCTTTTGGGACGGCGTAGTCCACTTTACCCGCTACCACAATACAGGAATGTCCTTTTCCATGTTTGAAGGGGGACGTTGGGTATTTGTGGTCATGACCGTTCTGGCGCTGACATTGATGATTTTGGCTGTTATCAAAAAATGGGTAAACCACCCTGTGGGTCTGTGGGCTCTGGCGTGTATTTTTGGCGGAGCAGTAGGCAATTTTATTGACCGCCTGCGACTGGGCTATGTGATCGATATGATCGAAGTGGAATTTGTGAATTTCGCCGTGTTCAATGTGGCAGACAGCTTCGTGGTCTGCGGTGCTATACTGCTGGTCATCTATACCCTGTTCTTTGACCGTTCTGAGGAGGAAAAACCCCATGATTCTGCTGGCTGACCGTAGTGGCGAGCGAGCCGATTCCGCTCTGGCTCGTCTTTGCCCCGACCTGTCCCGGAGCATGGCACAGAAGCTTCTGGAAGAGGGTCAGGTCACCTGCCGTGGCCGTATTTTGAAAAAGAATGATAAGCTGAATGAGGGCGATGCGCTGGAATTTCAGCTTCCTGAGGCGCAGGAGGTCGCCATCGTCCCGGAGGATATTCCTCTGGATGTAATCTATGAGGATGAAGATGTCATCGTCATCAATAAGCCCAAAGGCATGGTGGTTCATCCCGCTGCCGGTCACTGGAGCGGTACACTGGTCAATGCCCTGATGTATCACTGCCGGGATTCTCTCTCCGGCATCAACGGTGAGCTTCGCCCCGGTATCGTCCACCGGATCGATATGGACACCTCCGGTCTGCTCATTGTGGCAAAAAATGACTTTGCCCATCAGGCGCTGGCGGAGCAGCTGCAGGACCATTCGCTGGCACGCACCTATGAATGTATCGCTGTGGGCAATTTCAAAGAAGACAGTGGCACCATCGACGCGCCCATCGGTCGTCACCCGGTGGACCGGAAGAAAATGGCAGTCACGGAGAAAAACAGCCGTAACGCCGTGACCCATTGGCAGGTACTGGAGCGTTTTGGCAATTATACCCATTTGCAGTGCCGTCTGGAAACCGGACGAACTCACCAGATTCGCGTTCATCTGGCATGGCGTAACCATCCCATTCTGGGGGATATGGTCTACGGACGGAAAAAGCCGGAGCTGGGTCAGTCCAGTCAGTGCCTCCACGCCCGGGAGCTGACCTTCCGCCATCCCCGCACCGGAGAAGCAGTGACCGTATCCTGTCCCCTGCCGTCCTACTTTACGGCAGTTCTGGATAAACTCCGCTCCACCTCTGTATAAAAAGACAGCCATCTTAGATGGCTGTCTTGATTTTTTGCGCAATATAGGCAGAAACCTGTTCCCGGGATATTTGCAGACTGTAAGAAAACTCCTCACTGACCAGCCGTTCCGCGGAAGCCAGAAGCTTTTCATCGGTAGCACAGAACTTCCGTTTTTCTTCCTCCCGGGCTCTTTTCTCCTCATACAGACAGGCGATCAGCAATAACAACTCTTCGCTGATTCCCTTTAATACGATCTGCTGATACGCATCCGTCCGCTGACGGGTATCCTCGATCCACGGTACTTTCTTCCCGCGGGCAGAGCTGATCATCTCATCGATCTGCACCTTAGTCAGAATAGGACGCATTTTTTTGGTCAGGCTCTCATTGGTTCTGGGAACATAGATCATACAGGTAGGCGTCGCGGAAGGCTTGAGCACATAGTATTCCTGCTTCTTTGTACTACCTCTGCCGGAGCTTTCCATACGAATATCATCCACCGTGCAAATACCCACAGTGCCATAAGAAACCACTTCTCCGATCCGGTACATCCCGTCCCCTCCTGTCCTGAATAAAAAAGCGGAGGTCTGCGCTGTTGCAGACCTCCGCGCTATCTCTATTATATCAGGATAAGATTGGATTTTCCAAGGCGATTTTCACCAAATCGCAGGCTTTTCTTTGGTGAAAATTATGAGCGTTCAGCACAAAGTCTGCCCAATGCATCGGCAAGACGGGCAAATTCCGGAATAGACAGAGTCTCTCCCCGGACATTGGCAGAAAAACCGCAATCTTCAATGGCCTGGGTGATCTGCGCCTTGGTCAGGTTGCCAAAGCCCGCAGACAAACCGTTGACCAAAGTCTTACGCCGTTGGGCAAAGCTTGCCCGGACGACCCGGAAAAACAGCTTTTCATCGGATACCGGGCACAAGGGCTCAGTCCGCACAGGCAGATGCAAAACCGCAGAAGTGACCTTGGGCTGAGGGATAAAGCAGTTGGGCGGTACATCAAAGAGAATCTCCGGACTGGTATGGTACTGACAGAACACACTGAACGCACCATAGGCGGCCGTTCCGGGCTCAGCGCAGATACGCTGGGCCACCTCCTTCTGCACCATGACCGTCACAGAAGAAAAGCACCGGGCTTCCAATAAAGCCGCCAGAATATCCGAGGTAATGTAATAGGGCAGATTGGCACAGGCCATGGGGCGAAGCCCCGCAAATTTTTCCCGCACCAGAGCAGGAATATCCTGCTTCAGAATATCGGCAAAAATGATCTCCAGATTGTCATAAGGCGCCATGGTCTCTGCCAGCACAGGCTTAAGCTCCCGATCCAGCTCCACAGCCACCACTTTTCCTGCCCGCAGGCAGAGCTGTTGGGTCAAGGGGCCCATGCCCGGTCCGATCTCCAGCACACCGCAATCTGTATCCACACCGGCGTCCTCTGCGATCTGCTGAGGCACCCAAGCCTGGGTCAGAAAGTTCTGCCCCTTGGCCTTGGAAAACCGAAAGCCATGGCGACCCAACAATTCCTTAATATCACTGATATTGCAAAGATCCATACTTTCTCCGCCTTTCTCCCTGCCATCATATCATACCCCGGGCAGGGTGTCCAGCAAAAAGAGCTTCCCATTAGTGGGTTGGTCATAGGAATATTCCCAACCCACAGTGATATAGATTTGCTACGCAAATCTGCGATATACGTCTGACGACGTGTGATATAGGCTTCGCCTGTGATATTTTTCTTCGAAAAGTTAAGGAAAACGGACAAATTCCTAAAAAATTTGTCCGTTAAATTTAAATCGTCCC
>JAZSAW010000060.1:0-4613 GCA_045602105.1 Candidatus Avilachnospira sp. | reverse complement strand
TGCGCCCATGTTCTGGAAAGCGTCCTCCAGCTCCACATCCTTAGCGATGGACACGCCGTCATTGGTGATGAGGGGTGCGCCGAACTTCTTGCCCAGGACAACATTCCGGCCCTTGGGACCCAGAGTGACCTTGACGGTATCCGCAAGCTGGTCAATACCGGCCTGCAAAGCCTTGCGGGCTTCTTCTCCATAAACGATCTGCTTTGCCATAATACAAAATCTCCTTTAGATAAATTACTCAACAACAGCCAGCACGTCGGTGATCTTCACGATGCTGTACTCCTCGCCGTCCAGCTTCAGCTCCTGGCCGGCAAACTTACCCACAACGACCTTCTGGCCGACCTTGACGGTCATGGGATTCTCTTCCGTACCGGGGCCAACGGCCACGACTTCGGAAACCACGGACTTTTCCTTGGTGGCAGTGGAGAGGATGATGCCGGAAGCGGTAGTCTCCTCCTGCTGTGCGCTCTTTACCAGAACATTGTCTGCCAAGGGAATCAGTTTCATAACAGTACCTCCTAAAATATCTCGTTCCAATGGGAATATGCCCATAATTGACTGATTTTAGCACTCAAAAACCAAGAGTGCTAACATGGTATATGATAATGCAGAGAAAACGAATGTTCAAGATGGCAAAATCACCAAAAAGAGTGAATTTTTTGTAAACGCCTGTGTTGCATCCATAAAACCCCGGTTTTTCTCAGGTTTTCGTTAAAATGCTCCCGCAAGCTCCTCCTTGCGCTCCGTTGACAGCATATGTACCCCCTGAGGATAGAAGAAGCGTAACCTGCCGGGCAAAACAGAGAAGGTGATGTCCCGGCTGTAAAGGGCTTCGCCGTCAAGGTTGACCACACTCTCCTCCTCGCTCTGCACCCGAATCCGGTCTGTACGGAAGTGGTCGATAAGATGAGGATACTTGGCATAATGCCCTTTTTGGTATTCGCCGATAATGGTCGCCACCTGCAAAAGATTGACAGGCTTGATGATCAGCACATCCAAAAGGCCGTCATCGGGACTGGCATCGGGGACAGGGTTAAAACTACCGCCGTAAAACCGGCCGTTGCAGATACAGACCAAGGTCTGGTCGCCGGAGATGGTGCGACCGTCCACATCGATGGTATAGGGACGGCTGATTCCCTTGAACAGATTGGCCACAACGGAAATATAGTACGCGCCTGTTCCCGAAACCAACGGCAGTCGGCGGTAACGAGGAAGCGCTGTGCCAATGCGGGCATCCAGACCCAGAGAGCAGATATTGGCGGAGTACCGCGTTTCATCTCCGGACTGACAGCAGATCAGATCCAATTGCGCTTCCCGGATATCCAGCAGACTTTCCAGTTCTCGGAAAGCCTCCGGTCGGTCAAAGAGCTTGACAAAGTCATTGCCTGAGCCAACAGGAAAATGGGTAACGGCCACATGGTCAAAACCCGCCACACCGTTGATGACCTCATGAAGCGTACCATCTCCGCCACAGGCATAGACCCGCAGTTCCCCGCCGGTCTCAGAAGCCTGCCGGGCAAGGCGGGTGCAATCTCCGGGGGCTTTGGAGACCTGCACCTCATAGTCCAGTCCCCGACTGCCAAATACCGCATCCACCAGAGCCTTCACCTGCACGGAGCGGTCACATTTTCCCGCGGCGGGATTGACGATAAACAAATGCTTCATGGGGCAGTCTCCTTAGTAGTACATATACACGTTGCACTGCAAACGGCCGTTATACAGCTTGCGCTTTTTGGTGGCCTGTTTGCCGAAGTAGTGCTCAAATTCCGGCTCGGAGGAGATGATATACTTCTTCCAGCCATCGGCAAATTTCAGATGCCGTCCCAACTGCTGGTAGAGCCGTTGGGCACTGCGCTGTTCCAGCATACGCTCGCCGTAAGGCGGGTTGCAGACGATCAAGCCCTTGTCCGTAGGCAGGGGGAGCTTGGTGGCGTCGCCCTCCTTAAACTGGATATACTTGGCAACACCGGCTTTCTGGGCGTTGGAACGGGCAATGTCCAAGGTCTCGGGGGAAATATCCGTACCGAGAATATGGTATTCTCCCCGGTATTCCAGATCCTTGGCCTCCTCCCGGGCCTTGGTCCAAACCTCCGGAGGAACGATGTCCCAACGCTCTGCCCCAAAGGTACGCCCCAGACCGGGTGCACGGTTCAGGGCAGTAAGCGCCGCTTCAATGCAGATCGTTCCGCTGCCACAGAAGGGATCCCAGAAGAAGTCCCGTCCCCGATAGCGGGAGAGGTTGACCATCGTCGCCGCCATGGTCTCGTGGAGAGGGGCATCATTGCCGACAGCCCGGTAACCCCGCTTGTGCAGGCTCGCACCGGAAGTATCCAGAAAGACTTCGCAGATGTCTTTCATCAGTGAAAAGCGAATTTGATAGATACAGCCGGTCTCCGGCAACCAGCTCAGACCGTATTTTGCGCCCAGACGGTCAACGGCGGCCTTTTTCACGATACTCTGGCAATCGGGCACGGAATGGAGCTGACTGTCCAGACTGTAGCCCTTTACAGGGAACTGCCCGTCCCGGGGAATCAAATCCTCCAGAGGCAGAGCCTTGACCCCCTGATAGAGCTCTTCAAAGGTTTTGGCAGGAAAACGCCCCAACAGAATCATGACCCGCTCGCCCATACGCAGACGCAGGTTGGCTCTGGCCATATCAAAAAGATCGCCGGTAAAGAAAGCCCGTCTGTCCTCTACCCGGACATTTTCCAGACCCATCCGGCGCAGTTCATCGCCGACCAGCCCCTCCAGACCGAACAGACAGGGGACAGCAAAAGCAAAGGTGTGTTCCATGGTTACGCCCTTTCCTGTGTTTTCAATGTTTTCTGTGTCATTATATGTCAAAATCGGGAAAATAGCAACAAGACAGATGGACAGGCTTTTCCGCAAGTGTTTCTTGACGAAAAAAACAGTCTGGTATAAGATGATACCAGACCGTTTTCAGGAGGGATACCATGATTGTAGATGCCCATGCTCATATCTATGATATTCTGGCCGGCTATGGTGCCAGAGGAGAATACAGGCCTCTGGGCGGTGGAAAAGGCATCTGGGCCACCGGGGAAGTGGAGCAATTCTTTCCCGCCGAATATGGCGATCTGGGCTTTCGGGCAGAGGCGTTGCTGGGGCTGATGGAACAGGCCGGTATCGACCATGCCGTACTCCTTCAGGGAGGAAATTACGGTTTCCACAATGACTACTACGCACAAGTAGCCCGGCAATACCCGGATAAGTTTACCGCCATTGGCACCGTAGACCCCTACGCTGTCTGGGCAGAAAAAATTCTGAATCGCTTGATCGGGGAATATGGCATCCGAGGGCTGAAGTTCGAGCTGTCCCAGATATGGGGACTGACCGGCTACCACCCGGACATCAAGCTGGATGGCCCGGTATTCGCTAAAATTCTGGAGCGGGCAGAGCGGGAACAGATGTCCGTTACTGTGGATATGGGCCCCATGAACACCGCCGGTTTTGACCCGGAGGCGATGATCCATGTGGCGCAAAGATATCCCGGTATCCAGTTCGTGTTCTGCCATTGTTGCTTCCCCCGGGAAGATGGAAAAAACTGTCATCGTCTGGAGCTGATGGGACAAATGAAAGAGGCCGGGGTTGTATTTGATATTTCCAATCTGACAGCCTGCTGGCCGGAAGAGCCTCCCTTCCCCAAAAAGCATAGATTTCTGAAAGAGCTCAAAAATGTGGTCGGAGCAGAGCGGATGCTCTGGGGTACAGATGCCCCTGGAATCCTGCAAAACTTTACCTATGAACAGCTCATGTCCATGGTCGCCCAGTCCGGCGTATTCACTCCGGAGGAAGAAGCTCTGGTCATGGGCGAAAACGCCCGCCGGGTGTATAGGATCAAATAATACACCCTCGATTTCCCTCTCCGCCCCTTCGGGGCACCTCTCCCATAGGGAGAGGTTGAAGAGTCAGCAGTTTCTTCAGGCGATGGATCATCGCCCGAAAATTTAATCGTCCCGCAGGGACACCATACTTCTTCACTGTTCACTATTACCTATTACTTCACACAAACAGAAAATCTCCATCCCAAAGGATGGAGATTTTCTGTTTGTGTTGGCGTTACCTATCTTCCCGGGTAGTGCAAGTATTGTCCTGCCGTTAAGCAACAGTCCGGGGGACTGTTGCAGGCAGAAAAAGCCCCGACTTTTCAGTCGAGGCTTTTTGTGTTGGCGTTACCTATCTTCCCAGCCAGTCACCCGGCAAGTATTGTCGGCGAAGGTGTGCTTAACTTCTGTGTTCGGGATGGGAACAGGTGGACCCACACCCCAATCAACACCAACTTCGTCGAAACAAGCTTCATATCTCTCGCCTCGGCCTGAAAGTCCAAGGCTCAATCATTTCGCTGTTTCTCCTCTCAAAATCGCATCCGCTTCGCTGGGTTGCGATTTTGGTTTCAAGGGTTTTCATATACCCTGAAAACTGAACACGAAAACTTCATTTTGCATCTCATGACCGGCTTCCATTGAGTCTGCTTGTTTCCAATTGTAGGTCAAGCCCTCGGCTTATTAGTATCAGTCAGCTACACGCATTACTGCGCTTCCACCTCTGACCTATCAACGTCATCGTCTACGACGAGCCTTACTCCGTAAAGGATG
>JAZSAW010000059.1:0-10557 GCA_045602105.1 Candidatus Avilachnospira sp. | reverse complement strand
AAAATGCTGACCTTCCTGCCTCTGGAGGAGATCCGGAAGATGGAGAGCTGGGAGGGCAGTCAGCTCAATCAGGCCAAGGAGATTCTCGCCTATGAGCTGACCAAACTGGTCCACGGCGAGGAGGAGGCAGAAAAGGCAAAGACCGCTGCCAAGGCTCTGTTTGCCGGCGGTGCTGACGACAGCAATATGCCCACCACTACCCTGACGGCAGACCAGCTGACCGACGGTCAGATCGCCATTCTGGATCTGATGATGGCCTGCAAGCTGGCGCCCAGTAAGTCCGAGGCACGGCGTCTGGTCCAGCAGGGCGGTGTGTCCGTCAATGACCAGACCGTTTCCGGTATCGATGTGACCTTCACAGCCGAACAGCTCAAGGAAGGCGTAAAGATCCGCAAGGGCAAAAAAGTTTTCAAAAAAGCCTTTCTTGGATAACAAAAAAGCGACCCGCATGAGCCAACATGCGGGTCGTTTTATGCTATTTAAATGTACCCCTCTGCACACAGAAGCTCTGCCAGAAGGACTGCGCCACCGGCAGCACCCCGGAGGGTGTTGTGGGACAGGCAGACGAACTTGTAGTCGTATTGACTGTCGGGACGCAGACGGCCGATGGAAACGGCCATGCCGTTTTCCAGCATACGCTCCTGCTTGGTCTGGGGACGGTTATCCTCCTCGAAATAATGGAGGAACTGCTTGGGTGCGGAGGGGAGATTCAGCTCCTGGGCGCGACCGGAAAAACTTGCCCAATCGGCCTTGATCTGCTCGATCGTGGGCTTTTCGCCGGCAAACTTCATAAAGCAGGCGGCCATGTGACCGTTGCTGACAGGAACACGCAGGCACTGGGCGGTGATGGCGGGGGAGTCGGCACAGACGATCTTGTCGCCTTCCACCTTGCCCCACAGCTTCATGGGCTCACGCTCGGACTTCTCTTCTTCGCCACCAATGTAGGGGATGACATTGTCCACCATCTCCGGCCATGTGTCAAAGGTCTTGCCTGCACCGGAAATGGCCTGATAGGTGCAGACCAGAGCGGCCTCAAGACCGTACTTCTTCAGGGGATGCAGGGCAGGGACATAGCTCTGCAGACTGCAGTTGGACTTGACGGCGATAAAGCCCCGCTTGGTGCCCAGACGCTTTCTCTGGGCGTCGATGACCTTGATGTGGTCGGCGTTGATCTCCGGCACGACCATGGGGACGTCCTCCGTCCAGCGGTGGGCGGAGTTGTTGGAGACCACGGGACACTCCAGCTTGGCGTACCGCTCTTCCAGAGCCTTGATCTCCTCTTTTTTCATATCCACAGCGCAGAACACGAAGTCCACCATGGAGGCGATCTTCTCTGCGTCTGCATCCGCGTCCATGACCACCATATTTTCGGCCACCTGAGGCATGGAATCTTCCATAGCCCAGCGAGAGCCGATGGCTTCCTTATAGGTCTTACCTGCACTGCGGGAGCTGGCGGCCAGAGCCGTCAGGCTGAACCAGGGGTGATTGGCGGTGAGGCACACAAAACGCTGACCGACCATACCGGTCGCGCCGATAATACCGACTTTGTACTGTTTCATAGGTTATCTCCCATCTGTTTGTGATCAAAATAAGTTTTGGTTGCGGGAAAGGGCGGGATGTACTATAATGGTTGAGAAGAAATACAAAACCTGTTCGCCCATGGCGGTCATCTGTCCGCCGATTAAACCAATGATACCACAAGACCAATTGGGTGTCAAGGATAGCAGGTGTAGAAAAGAAACGGATTCTTGAGGGATAAATTGTTGAAAACACATGATTTTTACTATGAACTGCCGGAGCGCCTGATCGCCCAGACCCCTCTGGCAGATCGGACTGCCTCCCGGCTGATGGTCCTTGACCGCCAGACCGGTCAGTTGAGCCACCGGCATTTTTATGATATTGTGGAGCTGTTACAGCCGGGGGATTGTCTGGTGCTGAATAACTCCCGGGTACTGCCTGCCCGTCTGCTGGGTCACCGAGTTCCCACTATGGGCGCGGTGGAAGTCCTTCTGCTGAAGGACAAGGGCGATGGCCTCTGGGAGTGCCTGACCAAACCGGGACGCAAGACCCAGCCGGGGACAGAGCTGTCCTTTGGAGACGGCAGTCTGACGGCTACGGTGGAGGATGCACTGGAGACAGGCAATAAACTCATTCGCTTTCATTATGAGGGAATTTTTCTTGAGGTGCTGGAGCGACTGGGCAAGATGCCTTTGCCTCCCTATATCAAGGAGGAATTGCAGGACGCAGAACGTTATCAGACGGTCTATTCCAAGGTCAACGGATCTGCCGCCGCACCTACTGCGGGACTGCATTTTACCCGGGAGCTTCTGGACAGAATCGAAGAAAAGGGCGTGAAGCTGGCCTATGTGACCCTCCTTGTGGGACTGGGCACATTCCGTCCCGTAAAGGCCGAGGACATCGGAGAGCACCATATGCACGCAGAGTTTTGCATGATGTCTCAGGAAACGGCAGACTGTATGAACGAAACTCGAGCCAATGGCGGACGGGTCATCTGCGTGGGCACGACCTCCTGCCGGACGCTGGAATCTCTGGCAGACGAACAGGGGCATTTCACCGAGAGCTCCGCATGGACAGAAATTTTTATCTACCCCGGCTACCGCTTCAAAGCCATGGACGGTCTGATCACCAACTTCCATTTGCCGGAAAGCACCTTGGTCATGCTGGTATCTGCCTTTGCGGGACGGGAAAATGTCCTGCGTGCTTATGAAGAAGCTGTCCGGGAGGAGTACCGCTTCTTTTCCTTTGGCGATGCCATGGCCATCCTCTGAAAAAGGAGAAAATCATGTTTGAACTGAAGAAAACCGAGGGCAGAGCCCGCCGTGGCGAGTTCACCTGCGCCCACGGCACGGTGCAGACCCCGGTCTTTATGAATGTGGGCACCCAGGGTGCGATCAAAGGCGCGCTCAGTGCCGAGGATCTGGAGCAGATCGGCACGCAGGTAGAGCTGTCCAATACCTACCATCTTCATGTGCGACCCGGCGATAAAGTTGTCCGTCAGATGGGTGGACTGCACAAGTTTATGACTTGGAATGGGCCGATTCTCACAGATTCCGGTGGATTTCAGGTGTTTTCCCTGTCCTCCTTGCGGAAGATCAAGGAAGAAGGCGTGTACTTTGCCTCCCATGTGGATGGGCGCAAGATCTTCATGGGGCCGGAGGAGAGTATGCAGATCCAGTCCAATCTGGGCTCGGATATTGCCATGGCCTTCGATGAGTGTGTGGAAAATCCCGCACCCTATGAGTATGTGAAAAAATCCTGTGAGCGGACAGAGCGGTGGCTTCACCGGTGCAAGGCGGAGCTGGACAGGCTCAATGCCCTGCCGGACACGGTAAATCCCCAGCAGATGCTCTTTGGCATCAATCAGGGCGGTACGTACGCCGATCTGCGAATCTGGCATATGCAGCAGATCGCCAAGCTGGATCTGCCGGGCTACGCCATCGGCGGACTGGCTGTGGGAGAGAGCACGCAGGTCATGTATGACATCATTGATGCCGTTGAGCCTTATATGCCCAAGGATAAACCCCGCTATCTTATGGGTGTGGGTACGCCCAGTAATATCATCGAGGGTGTGGCTCGGGGCATTGATTTCTTCGATTGCGTCATGCCCGCCCGAAACGCCCGCCATGGCAGACTGTTTACCTGGCAAGGCGCCATCAACATGAAAAACGCCAAGTATGAGCTGGACGAGAGCCCCATTGACCCGGAATGTGACTGTCCGGTCTGCCGAAGATATACCCGCGCCTATATCCGCCATCTGTTTAAGGCAGAGGAAATGCTGGCCATGCGTCTTTGCGTTATGCACAATCTCTATTTCTACAATAAGCTCACCGAACGTATCCGTCAGGCTCTGGATGAGGGACGCTTTGCTCAGTTCCGGGCAGAGTATTCGGAAAAGCTGGACCGGAAAATTTAGACATTCTCCTTGCAATCAGGGGAGATTGTCTGTATAATGTTAGTACTATGAATACGGAGGAAATGCTATGTTTTTCACTACAACTGCGACCCCCGCTGCTGCTGGCGGTCCTTCCATGATCCTGATGCTGGTCCTGATGGTCGCGGTCTTCTACTTCTTCATGATTCGTCCCGAAAACAAGAAGAAAAAAGAAGCCGAGCAAATGCGCAGCTCCCTGAAGGTCGGCGATAACATCACCACCATCGGCGGTATCATTGGCGATGTGGTCAACGTCAAGGACGATTCCATCGTCATCGAGACCTCTGCCGATAAGGTTCGTGTGGAGTTCACCAAGTGGGCTGTCTCTACCAACAACACTGCCGACAAGGCTGCCCGCAAGGCCAGAGAGGATGCCATCGCCGCCCGTAAAGCGGAGATCGCCGAAAAGAAAAAGAACAAGAAAAAGTAAGAGAAAACCCCACTGCTCAGGCAGTGGGGTTTTTGCTGAAGAATGATTGACTGCAGAAGAAAGAACAGGTACAATAGGGCAAAAGGAGCTGAGTAGTATGCTTGATCGGGAAAAACTGGAGGAAAAGCTGGCAGAGCTTCCTCTGTTTCAATATGCCTTTATGCGGTCGGAGGAATTGCTCTTCACCCAGCGGGTGCGCCATATCTGTGAAACCGAATGTCCCCAGTATGGGACGACATGGGCTTGTCCTCCGGCTGTGGGCACGGTGGAAGACTGTCAGACCAAGTGCCTGTCTTATCCGGATTTTCTGATGATCTCCACGGTCACGGAGGTGTCGGATATTGCCAATATGGAGGAAGCTCTGGCCACCAGAGCCGACCATGAGGCGCTTACCCGGCAGGTGACTGAGCTGATCAGGGAACAGGGCTGTGAGACCCTGACCCTGTCCACGGAATCCTGCGCCCATTGTGAGAAATGTACCTACCCCAATGGACCATGCCGTCACCCGGATAAAATGTACCCTTGCGTGGAGAGTTACGGAATTCTGGTGACCGAGATCGCGGAACGCTACGGCATGGAATTTTTTAACGGCAATATCGTCACTTGGTTTTCTCTGATTTTCTTCCGCTGATCATTTGCCCACACAGAAGCGGGCAAAAATGCGGTTGGTGATCTCTTCCCGCATGGTCTGGCCGGTGATCTCGCCCAGAGCTTCCATGGCGGCTTCCACATCCACCAGAACGGCGTCAGGCGTCATGGACAGCTCCATGGAGGAAAGCGCTTGTTCCAGCGCCTTGCCGGCTCTGGCCACGGCCTCCGCCTGTCGGGCATTGGTCAGGATAGAGCCGTCACAGGGGATGTCGCTGTCAAAGAGGCAGTCCAGAGCGTATTCCAGAGCATCCAACCCGTCACCGGTGTTGGCGCACAGGGGGATGACCCAGTCAAAGGGCAGATCTGAGGGCTGAACAGCCTGAGGCAGATCCTGTTTATTGAGTATAGCAACACAGCGGGGAGCTTCCATAGCGGAGCTTTGTGCCCGCAGATCCTCGGCAGTCAATGCCACGGAGCCGTCGCAGACGTAAATGGCCAGATCGGCCTGCGTCGCGGCGGCTTCTGCCCGTTCTACGCCCATGCGCTCGATGGGATCGCTGGTGTCCCGGATACCGGCAGTGTCCACCAGACGGAGCAGATGCCGTCCCAGCTTGACCGTTTCTTCTACAGAATCTCTGGTCGTGCCGGCGATGTCCGTGACAATGACCCGGTCATAGCCGGCAAGGGCATTGAGCAGACTGGATTTTCCGGCATTGGGCTTGCCCAGAATCACAGCCCGGATACCCCGCCGTAGAACCTGACCCCGATCATAGGTGGACAGCAGGGCATAGAGGATCTCTACGTCCTGTTTCAGCTGTGTGCGGAAATTGCTTAGTTCAAAGGGATCGATGTCCTCATCGGGATAATCCAGAACAGCGTGAAAATGTGCCATGAGATCAGTCAGGCGGTCATAAATGGGTGCGATCTTACGGAGCATTGCGCCACCCAGCTGACCGGTGGCGTTGGCGGCAGCCTCAGTGCTTTCGGCGTGTATAAGATCGATGACGGCCTCCGCCTGGGTCAGATCCATGCGCCCGTTGAGAAAGGCGCGCTTGGTAAATTCGCCCGGTCCTGCCTGCCGTGCTCCCACGGCAAACAGCGCTTCCAAGCCTGCTGTCAGCACAGCGGGAGAGCCATGGCACTGAAATTCAGCCGTGTCCTCTCCGGTGTAGGAATTGGGCGCGTGAGAGACGGTCAGGAGGCACTGGTCGATGATACGTCCCTGCTTGTCCCGGAGATGACCGAGAATCAGGGAACGGTCAGTGAGATCCGTGGCAAACTGGGGAGAAAAGACTTTCTTTGCCATATCGATACAGCCTGTTCCGGACATCCGAATGATTCCAATGGCGGAAGCCTGCCAGCCTGTGGCAACAGCGGCAATCACATCACCCATAATAACCCTCTTTTGCGTTTTTCTTTTATTATATCTGCTTTTGCGTCCCTTGACAACCGAAGATTTTTACACTATCATATAAACAATTGAACAAGCGTTCAAATAAAAGGAGGGTGAATTATGGCTGAACATCTGGAACATCGATCTCTGGTGGAGCAGGTACGCCGGCAAATGCCTCAGGCAGCTACCCTTTACCGGACGGCGGAAATGTTTAAGGTCTTTGGCGATCCTACCAGAACAAGAATCCTGTCTGCTCTGTTTTCCGGGGAGCTATGTGTCTGCTGTATCAGTGAGATTCTGGAGATGTCCGTTTCCGCAGTGAGCCACCAGCTACGAATCCTCCGGCAGGCCCATCTGGTCAAAGCCCGCCGTTGCGGAAAGGAAATGTTTTATTCTTTGGACGATGACCATATTGCTCAGATTTATGATTTGGCGCTGGCTCATGTGGAGGAGGGTAAGTCAGTATGAAAAACAGAAAAATGTTCTTACGCATCCTGATTGCTTCCATTGGCTTAGTGGGGTTGGTGCTTCTGACCCATTGGCTGGAGTTGCCTTGGTATATTGAGCTTTTGCTCTATCTTGCCGTTTACCTGCTCATTGGCTATGATATTGTGCTGGAGGCTTTGGAGGGCATCGGCAAGGGGCAGGTCTTTGACGAGAACTTCCTCATGGCTCTGGCTTCCGTAGGCGCATTGGCCACAAGGCAGTATCCGGAAGCAGTGGCGGTGATGCTCTTATATCAGGTAGGGGAGCTGTTTCAGCGGTATGCTGTGGGCAGATCCCGGGACTCTGTTTCTCAGCTTATGGCGCTTCGACCCGAAGTGGCGCATGTGCTGGTGGAGGATGCTCAGCGGGATGTATCGCCCGAGAATGTCAAAGTGGGTCAGATCATCGTTGTGCATCCCGGAGAGCGCGTACCCTTGGATGGCGTGATATTTCGGGGAAGCAGTGCTGTGGATACTTCCGCCCTGACAGGAGAGTCCCTGCCCCGCTATGCACAGCCGGGGGAGGAGATCCTATCCGGCGTGATCGTGTCCACCGGGGTGCTGGAAATTCAGGTGACCAAGGCCTATGGGGAGTCCACGGTGGCTCGAATTCTCGATCTGGTGGAAAACGCATCTGAAAAAAAGACCCGGTCAGAGCAGTTTATCACCCGCTTTGCCCGTTATTACACCCCTGTGGTGGTCATACTGGCGGTGCTGTTGGCGGTGATACCCGCTTTGCTGGATGGGCAGTGGGGTAGGTGGCTCAATAACGCCCTGAACTTTCTGGTGGTGTCCTGCCCCTGCGCGCTGGTCATTTCCGTGCCCATGAGCTTTTTCTGCGGTATCGGGCAGGCGTCCCGTAAGGGCATATTGGTCAAGGGTAGCAGTTATCTGGAACTGCTGGCCAAGGCAGATATATTGGTTTTTGATAAGACCGGCACGCTGACCAAAGGCGAATTTGCCGTAACGCAGGTACTGCCGGAAGAAAACCGCCAGAACATTCTGCAAACTGCCGCCATTGCGGAGGCTGGCTCACTGCACCCCATCGCCCGGGCAATTCTTGCCGAAGCCAAGCCTCATGAGGATGGCTGGAGCTTAACGGAACAGGCAGGTCTGGGTGTGCTGGCAGAAAAAGATGGTGAGACTATCCTGACGGGAAATGCCCGGCTTCTGGAAAAGTACGGAATTCCGGCCCACGAGATCAATGCCATGGGAACTGTAGTTCATGTGGCAAAAAACGGCCGGTATCTGGGGGCGATCGTCATCGCCGACGAGCTGAAGGCCGACAGCGCAACTGCCCTGAAACACCTGCAGGCGCAGGGTGCGCAGACGGTGATGCTCACCGGAGATACCGAGGCAGTGGCGGCATCTGTTGCCCAAGCGGTGGGCATCGCAGCATATAAGGCCGAGCTTCTGCCGGCGGATAAGGTGAAGCAGGTGGGAGCCCTGTTAGACGGTAAAAAAAAAGGGCAGTGTACTGGCTTTTGTGGGTGACGGCATCAATGATGCTCCGGTGCTTATGCGGGCAGATGTGGGCATCGCCATGGGCGGTATCGGCTCTGACGCAGCAATCGAAGCCGCTGATGTGGTTTTGATGTACGACAGACTTTCTGCACTGCCTGAGGCGAAGGCCATAGCCCAAAAGACCGTATCCATTGTCCGGCAGAATATCGCCTTTGCCCTTGGTGTGAAATTCCTGGTGTTGGCACTGAGCCCCTTTGGTCTGGTGTCCATCTGGCTTGCTATTTTTGCTGACGTTGGCGTGTCTGTCTTGGCGATTCTTAATGCCATGCGGGCAGGACGAGGTAAATGAAAAGAGCCCCTGCAGAAGTTCTGCAGGGGCTCTCTGTGTGAATTACTTGTTGAGCTCCACATAGGGGATGTTCAAGATCTTGGCGACCTTCACCAGCTGAGGAGCGTTGTGCCCAACACTCATGGCAAAGTGGTGGGTAGGCAGTTCCTTAAACCATTCGTCCATATACTCGTCAGGAGACTTGTTGAACTTGACCGGCGTCTGGGTGTTGCCAATGGTCATGATGGTGCCGTCAGTGGACTCGGCTTCTGTGATGATAAACTTCAGCTTGCCATCCACAGTCTGGGTGCAGTTGAGGTTGGTGATAGGGCCGGTGCGGACCTTGGCTTCCACAGAAACACCGGTGCCCTGTTTACCGTGATACAGACCCATACCCCGGAGGATGGGCTTGTCCTTGGCGATAGCCAGATGGAACGGACCGTCGTGACCCAGAAGAATGGTGCCATCTTCGTAATCGGTGACCACGATCTCACAGAAACTTCCACCTATGCCCAGCAGGTCGCAGATCTTCATGGCCAGACAGGTTTTCAGATCGCCTTCGCCGGAGCAGGTGATGCCAATGGCGGTGAGCAGGGAGTGACCGACGATAAAGCCACCCTGCAGATCCTCGTAGTGACCGCCCGGAGCTCCGTGGTAATAATAGGTCAGGGCATCCAGACCGAACTCCTTTACCATCTTTTCCTGAGCCACTGCCACCTTGGCAGACCAGTTGAGCTGAAGCTCTGTGGGCTTCTGCGCCAGTGGATCGGCGGCATCAGTCTCGCTGATCTGGAAGAAATCGGCGATCTCCTGCCGTTTTGTGTCGATCTCATCCTGTGTTACCGTCTCATAGACTCTGTTCAGGTCGCACATTTCCAAAATCTGGAGCTGTGCCCCGGTCTGGCCTTGGAACATGGTGAAGTCGGAATACATATCCAGCATACCGTTGTAGGTGTTGCCAAGGAAACCAAACCGGCTGGCAGCCAGATTGCGCTTGACCATGGCCGCCTGTACCCACTCGTTTATTTCGTGCCAAGCCCGCTTGGCCTCAGAACGGTGAGCGGTATTTTCATCCGTCAGGGAAATTTCCGGCGTCTCGCTCATGCCCAGCAGGCCGTTGATGACCTCACAGGAAATATTGGCGCGGTGCAGGGCGTTGACGATCTCCGGTACAGGGCAGGCGCCACAGTGGGCCAGCCATTCACCGGTGGTGGTCTTGGCGTAGTTGATGCGGGCGGTGGGCTGAAGATTCAATACCACCACAGGGGCATTGCAGATCTGATGCACCGGCAGGACGCAGGAACTGTTGACGTAAGTACCGGCATGGGCAAAGATCAGATCCACATTCCGGCTCTGAAACAGCTCACCGGCCTTGCGACCGGCATCGGGAGTGTCCACCAGATCATAGCGAACGACCTCCGCGCCCATTTCCTCCAGTTTGGAAGCAATAAACGCGCCATAGTGTTTCATCCGGGCTTCCAGACCGGCAAACTGGGACCAGTAAGTGTGCAGTCCCATGGTATACAGACCGATGCGGGGCTTTAATCTTGCTTTACGTTCCATAATTCATTCTCCTGTCAGTCCAGATGAAATACATTCTGCAGATCGATGCACACGGGGCTGTTATCGGGATTGGTGTCCATAATGTCCGCCATAAAGTCCCACCACTTGCGGTTGATGGGGGTGTCGGCACCCTTGGCCCACAGCTCCGGGTCATCAATTTCGATATAGCCAAAAAGGGTAAGGGTCTCCCGGTCCAGAAAAATCGTGTAGTTTTTGCCTCCGTGGGCATGGATCATATCTTCCATTTCCGGACACAGCAGATTGTGGCGACGCTCATATTCGGCCTCCTGACCGGGATAGAGCTTCATTTTAAAACCTTTGATCATGGGAATGCTCCTTTCCTATTGGTGA